>SFFP01000098.1 GCA_004556875.1 Ruminococcus flavefaciens | reverse complement strand
ATCAAAGCCTAAGGATATCGTTATTACGGAGTATAATGCCGATAAGCACGCAAAGGAACACAGTGTATTTATCACCAGAGACTCAGAAATGACAGAGCTTAAAGAGGGCAAGGATTATATCGTAGATGTCAAAGGCGGCGGAGATGAGTGGACTGAATACAGATATACCATATTCTCGAACAATTTTGTCGGCGATGCAAGATATACCGTATCTATCCACTCTGTTGATGAAGCAGGCAATATCAATGTAAGCGACTCTGATAAAAAGAATGCGGAAGTTTCTTTCTGCGTTGATAAGACCAAGCCGCTTTGTATACCGCTTAATATTGCCGATAACAGGACTTACAAGGGCGAGAGCTATACCGCAAGACTTTCAGTTTCGGATAATATCGTCCTCAAGAATATCCGTGTTTATGTTGACGGACTTCCTGTTACTACAAGGCTTGACGACGATGAGTGTACCTTCAATATCCCTAATTCGGGACACGCAAGGGAAATAAACGTAGTTCTCACGGATATGGCAGGAAACGAGGAGGAGTACAATTACAAAAACATTCTTGTTACCACAAATATCCTCAGACTTCTTATCCGAAAGACATGGTTCAAGATAACCGCAGGAGCGGCTTTGCTTCTTGCAGGAGCGGCAGTGGTATTCTTCAGAAGAAGAAAAAAGAGACTTCTGTAAACTGAATAGCATATGAAATGAAAAACGGTTCTGATGAAAAATTCAGAACCGTTTTTACTATATTTGAACTTTTGGGGTCAAGCGTTGATAAGTAGCTTTCTCAGTGCAACATTGTCGAAAATGTCGATAGTTCCGTTTTCGTTAATGTCGCCTGCCTGCCAGTCTGTAAGCTCTTTGCTTTTTCCGATGATGTATTTCTGAAGCATAACAAGGTCGGCAACGTCCACCTTTTTATCGGAATTAACATCGCCTCTGAGTTTGGAGATGTCGGTGTCATCAGGTTCTTCACTTCCCGAATAGCTTGCCTTTGGCTCAGCAGCTTCCTTGTAGTAGAAATTCATATAATCAACTGCACCCTTGAAGCCTTTTCCGATAGTGCAGATGTCATTTTCCGCCGCGCTCATAACAGCTGAAGGAGTAAGCGTCATCGCCTTGCTGTCAGCTTCTTTGCCATTGATGATGAGAGTGCCCCTGCCGTCAATGATACGAACTGTGACCGTACTCCAGCTTCCCTTTGCAAGCGGAGCAGAAGCGGTAAGCTTTTCGGTGGTATTGCCGTCAGTTATTGTAAGCTCTGCAACGCCCTTTTCGTTAGACGGTGTGAAGCTCATGTAAGCCTTTTCATCTCCGAATCGGAAAAGCTCCTGATTTTCTTTGCCGCCCTTCCAGAGAGCGCCGAAGCTGATTTGCAGGTCTTTATTTCTGAGGACAGAATTATCAAGAAGTAAATAGTCATCATCACCGTCAAAGGAGAGAACTCCCTTTGCGGAGGTGCGCTCGGACTGCCACTGTGCACCGCTTATGTAAGCATCTGTAGCGGCGTATTTGTCCTGTGCCCATACACTGCGCTCTGTTGAGAAATCATATGCGGCAGTATAGCCGTCCTCGGTGTTGTGCCAGCCGTAATCGTCAAGCCAGCCAAATCCCACACCGCTGTTTTTTGTTTGTTCATTGGAGTAATCTCCGTCAAGTATAGCCGTGCCTGAGTATGCGCCTTTTCCGTAGAGATATGACATACCCTTTACAACAGCGTTATCTTTGACGGTAACAGCTTCTGCAAGGAAAGCTTTCTGCATTATCTTTGCACTGCCTGAAACAGAGCAGGAATTTGATACAACAGCACTGTCGCTCACAACGGCATCACCGCTTATATTCACAGTGCCCTGCTTCCAGCCGTTGTCGTATACCCAGCCGCCGCCGTCAACAACAGCGTGACCGCTGATAACTGCATTGTCGGATATCTTCGCGGAATTTGCGACTATGGCGTGGTCTTCGACTCTTACATTGCCTGTAAGTGCGGCATTTCCAAGCACCATTGCGTCAGGACCAACATATACGGAAGCATCTACTCTTGCGCTGTCGGAAACCCAGCCGCCGCCGTTGCTGTGGATATGTCCCTTGCCCTTGCTGTAGCCGCCTGACTGCTGGACTTCAGCGCCGCTGAGCTTCACTTCATAAGGATAGCGTCTGCGCTCGTCGCCGTTTTTGTATGAGGAAACGTTTTCCTTGTGGAAAGCATTAGCCTTGTATAGGTCATGCGGCATAGCTGTAACGGTGAGATATGCCTTTACTGCGCCGTTTGCTGAGACAGTCATTGACTCTCCCTCACTGAAAAGGTCTGAATAGCTCTCTTTGCCGCCTGCGTCAACAGTTACGATGCAAGCCTGCCAGCCTGCATTTTTATCATCGGAAAGACCTTTCAGCTCAGCGCTTATGGTGTCGCCGCTGATGCTGAGAGGAACGATGTTTATACCTGCCTGCATAGGAGCTTCTTCCTCGGGAACTCTGTAAACATTATCACCCTGAGCTTCAAGGACAGTATAGAATAAATTCCAGTAGAAAGGCGACTCTTTCAGCTTTTTGCTGAATTCCTCCTGATAAGCCTGTTTTGCGCCGAAATCAAAGGTAGCCATTCTCTTTGCGTAGTGACCAAAGACCGTCTGTATATCAGTTCCGAAAAGCCGTGTAATGGTATCAAACGGGTACTCATTTGCCTTAGCTTCGGAAATAATGCGTTTTACAGCGGTTACGCCCAGTCCGGGAAGGTTGTCGGGATTGTATGAGATATACACAAGGAAAGGCCATACCTCGTAATAGTTTCTGCCGTGCGGAAGGGTAAGACTCATGTTGCGGATATACGGTTCAAACCAGCAGGTCTTGGTATTGCCTGTGTAGTAGTCGCTTCCAAGATACATCTCTCTGAACCAGTTTGCGAGAGGCTCCCACCATGCGCCTGTGATATCCTGATCCACCCATGCTTTCTGCTGCATGGTGACAACGTGACCGAATTCGTGGGCGATAGTAAGGTCATCAAGCATGGCACGGGGACTTATTATCTCAATGCCGTAGCCGTCCTCAGCGCTCATGAATGCCCAACCGTCGGGATACTGGTCAAGACCTGTTTCGGTAAGGTAGATATTGGTCTTGTACTGTTTATTGCTCTTGCCGTAGATATCGACGTTCATATTTTCCATGCCCAGATATTCACCGTAGCACTTCCACAGCTTTTCATAGTCCTCAAGGTTTCGCTTCAGAAAAGCGTCATTGACCTGACCTGTGGTGTCATTGTTTCCGTAGAAAATGACAAAGTGCTCCGATTCAGCATAGTTAGCGGATTTGCAGTAGCCCCACTTGTCGCGGATAAGGAATTCGTCATCTGCCGCCTGAACTCCTGCAGGCAGTGTATTCAGCATAGAAACCGCCATAACTCCGCCTGTCAGCAGTGCGGATAATCTTTTTTTCAATTTACATCAGTCCTCCTGTAATTTTAGTCCCCCGTTTCGGAATACAATGACAGCTTCTGCCTATACTGCTGCTGTCAGAGCAGTTTATGAAAAATCGTTCCCTCGGTGTGCAGACATGGGAACGGTTATCATGGTCGTTGTTATGTTTAGTGTTAAAAATGAATAATACGAAATACTTCAAGCACATTATATCATCTTTTTGGTCAATAATCAATGATTTTTTATGCGTTTATTGTGGCATTTTGTATTCTTTAGAGAAAAGATATGCAGTTTTGTTCTGACAGGTAGAAAATCTGAGGGTAAGTTCATCTGAACTATCAGCATTTTCGGCATACATATGTTGAAAAGCCGCAAAACGCCCTTGACATACGGAAAAAGCCGTGCTATAATAATCATCGGAGTATGTTCCCGACAGTTCGTTTGCGCCATCCTGTCGTAAAACAAAACCAGGGCATCTGTAGTGCACAGGATAACTGCGCTCTTTTTACGAAACAGGTGCGTCTGCTTATGGCAGGCGCTTTTTTATGTAATGCGCAAATCCACTATAATATAAAGAATTTGCGCTTCTAAAACATGGACGAAAGTCCGAGAGGAGATAAGATGTACAGACTGAAAACCTCTGCGGAATTTGACAGCGCTCACTTTCTTGCAGGATATAAAGGAAAATGCGCGAATATTCATGGACATCGCTGGAAGATAGAGGCCATCGTCAGCAGTGAAGCACTCATTGAAGAGGGCGAAAAGCGCGGCATGATAATAGATTTCGGAGACCTGAAAAAGGCTGTCCGCGGTCTTGCTGACAGCTTTGACCATGCGCTGATATACGAAAAGGGTTCGCTGAAAAGCACTACCCTTGCGGCTCTTGATGATGAGGGATTTCGCCTTATCGAGGTGGACTTCCGCCCTACAGCCGAAAACTTTGCAAGGCATTTCTACGGACTTCTCTGCGCAGAGAAGCTTCCCGTGGAAAGCGTTACAGTTTATGAGACACCCGAAAACTGCGCAGTATATGAGGAGGAGAAGTAATGCTTCCTGTAGTTGAAAAATTTGTAAGCATAAACGGCGAAGGCGCTCACGCAGGCGAGCTTGCCGCATTTATAAGGTTCAGAGGCTGTAATCTTGACTGCTCTTACTGTGATACAAGCTGGGCAAATTGCGAGAATGCTTCTGCTGAGTATGAGACAGCCGAAGAGATAGCAGAGTGGGTGGCTGAAAAAGGTGTTGAAAACGTTACTCTCACAGGCGGTGAGCCGCTGCTGCACAAGGAGTGCGGAAAAGTGGCTGAGCTTCTTATGAAGCAGGGCTGCCGCGTGGAAATAGAGACTAATGGCAGCATACACCTTGAAAAGCTTGCTGCGGCTGAATACCGCCCTGTGTTCACTATGGACTATAAGCTGCCTTCAAGCGGCATGGAGGAGTATATGTGCAGGGATAATTTTCGGCTTCTCGGCGAGCACGATACGGTAAAGTTCGTTTCGGGCAGTATGGAAGACCTTGAAAAGGCTGCTGAAATAATAAGAGACTACAAGCTCATCGGACGCTGTCATGTGTATATAAGTCCTGTTTTCGGTGAGATAGACCCTGCGGATATAGTTACATTCATGGAGGAAAACAAGCTCAACGGTGTAAGATTGCAGTTACAGCTGCATAAGTTCATATGGGAGCCTACAAGGAGGGGAGTATAATGGACAGAGAAGCTATAGAATACCATGTTCTTGGTCTGCTGAAGGCTATCGGCGAAGACCCCGACCGCGAGGGACTGAAGGAGACTCCTGCCCGTGTGGCGCGTATGCTTGAGGAGGTGCTTGAGGGTACAGCCTATACAAATCATCAGATAGCAGAGATGTTCGGCAAGACTTTTGATGCGGATTATGACGCTGATACCGACAGCGCGGTTGTTATGAAGGATATAACCGTTTTCAGCTACTGCGAGCATCACCTTGCACTTATGTATGATATGAGCGTCAATGTTGCGTATATCCCTCACGGAAAGGTGCTGGGACTCAGCAAGATAGCGCGTATCTGCGACATGGCTGCAAAGCGCCTGCAATTGCAGGAAAAGCTTGGCAAGGACATTGCCGAGATAATCTCAGAAGCCGCAGCTACTCCTGATGTGGGAGTAATGATACGCGGAAGTCACAGCTGCATGACAGCAAGAGGTATCCGCAATCCTAATGCAAAGACAGTCACAGGCACTTTTATGGGAGCTTTCCGCGACAGCGCTGAGCTTAAAGAGCTTGTGAAATTCGACTGAGGAGGACACTATGAAAGCACTGGTACTATTCAGCGGCGGCGTTGACAGCACTACCTGTCTCGCTATCGCTATTGATAAATACGGCGCAGAAAACGTGCTTGCACTTTCGCTTTATTACGGACAGAAGCACAGCCGTGAGCTTGAAGCTGCCCGAAAGATAGCTTCACACTATGGTGTCAAGCACAAGGAGCTTGACCTTGCGCTGATATTTGCTGACAGCGACTGCACTCTTTTAAAAGGCTCAGAGGGTGATATCCCTAAGGAGAGCTATGCCGAGCAGCTTGAAAAGACCGACGGCAAGCCTGTTTCCACATATGTGCCGTTCAGAAACGGTCTTTTCCTTTCATCTGCGGCAAGTATCGCACTGTCAAACGGCTGCACTGAGATATACTACGGCGCACACAGCGATGATGCGGCAGGAAATGCCTATCCCGACTGCAGCAGCGATTTCAATGATGCTATCAACCGTGCCATTTATCTCGGAAGCGGCGGCGAGCTTAATGTTATCGCTCCGTTTATCGGTATGAATAAAGCACAGGTAGTTGCAAAGGGACTTAGTCTTAATGTTCCATATGAGCTTACATGGAGCTGTTATGAGGGCGGCGAAAAGCCATGCGGTGTATGCGGCACCTGCCGTGACAGAATTGCGGCTTTTGAAGCAAACGGTATTCACGACCCTGCTATGAAAGGAGAATAACATGAGCGGCAGAACAGAAAACGAAAAGGGGAGCATTACTCTCCTCGGCAATAACAATACAAAGTATTCATCTGATTACGACCCGTCTGTGCTTGAAACATTCCCAAATAAGCACCCCGACAATGACTATTTCGTAAAGTTCAACTGCCCTGAGTTCACAAGTCTTTGTCCTATTACAGGTCAGCCTGATTTTGCGACAATATACATCTCATACATTCCCGGTGAGAGAATGGTAGAGAGCAAATCGCTGAAGCTCTATCTTTTCAGCTTCCGCAATCACGGAGATTTCCATGAGGACTGCGTCAATATAATAATGAAAGACCTCATAAAGCTCATGGACCCTAAGTACATCGAGGTATGGGGAAAATTCCTCCCTCGCGGCGGCATTTCCATTGACCCATACTGTAATTACGGAAAAGCAGGAACAAAGTGGGAAGAGCTTGCGTGGGACAGACTTGCTCATCATGATATGTATCCTGAGAGCGTCAATAACAGATAAAAGCATATATAAAGGCAACAGCCGCCCATTTTTCAATGGGCGGCTGTCTGACTATA
>SFFP01000097.1 GCA_004556875.1 Ruminococcus flavefaciens | reverse complement strand
GACAGCTTTTCGTCGGCTTTGAGGATGTTGTATTTTTTGCCGTAGTCGTTGAACACCTTTGTGAGTGCAGAGCGGAAGCCCGTCTCATGTGTACCGCCGTCCACGGTATGCATATTGTTTGCAAACGAAAGAATCGTTTCGTTATACGTATCGTTATACTGCATCGCGACTTCCGCGATTGAGGTATCTTTTCTGCCCGAAACGTAGATAACGTCCTTATTGAGTATTTCGGCGCCCTTCTGTTCGTTCAGATATTCGACGAACGTCCTGATACCGCCCTCATAGTGGAACACCTCGGGCACACCGTTTCCATTGCGGTCGTCAACGAGCGTGAGGCGGACGCCTGCATTGAGGAACGCCTGCTCACGCAGTCTTGCGCGGATTATTTCGGGATCAAACTCAACGGTTTCGAAAATCGTGTCGTCGGGCCAGAAGGTGACCGTCAGACCGTGCTCTGTCGTGGGACCCACTTCCGTAAACGGTTTGGACAGCTTGCCCTTTTCAAATTCTATGGTATATTCGACTCCGTCGCGGCGGTTGACCGCAATAAGCCTTTTTGAAAGCGCACATACTACCGACGCGCCCACGCCGTGCAGACCGCCCGCAATGGAATAGCCCCCGCCGCCGAATTTACCGCCCGCGTGAAGCGTTGCGAAAATGACCTGCAATGTCGGCATATGGAGCTTCGGATGAATACCGGACGGAACACCTCTGCCGTCGTCCTTGACAGTGATCGAGCCGTCGGCGTTGATTATGATGCGGATATCGTCGCAATAGCCCGCAAGAGCCTCGTCGATCGAGTTGTCGACTATCTCATACACAAGATGATGCAGACCCTTTACCGATGTCGTACCGATATACATACCCGGGCGTTTACGTACGCCCTCCAGTCCCTCAAGAACCTGGATCTGATTGTCGTCATACGACGATTTCACTTTTTCGATTGAAATGTTTTCGGAAAAATTTTCGTCCATTGTATCCCTCATAAAGCTTTCTGTCCCCGTTTTGTCAGGGCTTTTGCCGAAATACAGGTGAAATAAACCGTTTCGGCATATTCGTCATCGCATAGCACGAACGCTTCGGGAATATCGTCCCCCAGCGAGACCGTGCGCAGCTCTTTTTGCTTTTGTTTCAAAAATTCTCTTGTATCGCTCTGCATCGATGCCGTTTCGAGATTGAATATCCCGACAATGTTTTTTTCGGACACCGATTCGTTGTTTGAAAGGTGTATAAACATGAAATTATCCCGGTCTTATTACCTTTCCGCCGACTCTTTCCGTATCTTCACAGCAGGTTATGATGAACTGTCTGCCGCAAAGCCGTTCGAGAATGAATTCCTGTCTGCTTCTGTCCAGCTCGGAAAGTATGTCGTCAAGGAGATATACGCATGTATCTCCCGTATAATCCTCTGAAAGCGCTCCTTCGGCGAGCTTCAGCGAAAGCACAGCCGAACGCTGCTGCCCCTGAGAGGCATAAAGCTTTGCGTTTCTGTCCTTGATATGGACCGAAAAATCGTCTCTCTGCGCGCGGCTATTCAAATGCCGATGTTTACGAAACAGGTAAGGGACTCACCATGAAGGACGCTGTTACTATCACAAACTACCTTAACGGAGCTGTAAAAACGCTTCCCGTAAGTTAATAAAACACTACAGGCTGCAAATAAATTGCAGCCTGTTTTTTTACATATCAATTCTTGCTGTGAACTTTTTGTCCTTGCAGCTTATTTTCAGTCTAAAGCCGTTCTGTACTGCGGCAGCCTCTGCGATCGACAGTCCGAGACCGCTGCTGCTCTTGTCGCTGCGAGCCTTGTCGCCCTTTACGAAAGGCATTTTCAGCTCCTTTGTGTCAACATTTTCCGCGGTATCATTCTCCACCGCAAAGCCTTTTTTGCTTGCGGTTATTTTTATCGAGCCGTCGTTTCTTGTGTACTTCACGGCGTTTGAGATAAGATTATCAAAGGTAAGCGACAGCGAGTCCTCATCTGCTGTGACTTCGCCGCTTCCCACTATTTCAAGCTCTATGCCGCGCTCATCAATGGCATCTTTGTACTTCTCCGCACATTTCTCCGCAAGTGCTTTTATATCGACTTTCGTTTTGTTCAGTTTCTTTTTCTGTTCGGTCTCGCTTAGTTTGAGAGTCTTGCGGATAATATCATCTGTATATGCCACATTGTCCATGATAGAGCTGAGGTAGCTAAGCTCCTTTTCATCTGAGCTTTCCCTGCGCATTTCCATAAGATTTTCAGCATAGCCGCCTATGACAGCAAGAGGAGTTTTCAGATCATGGGCAAGGTTATTTGTCAACGCGCGCTGATAGTCCTCAAATGCGTACTGAGCCTTGTTTTTGACATTCCTGCTCCATGCATAAAGAAGCGCTATAAGTGTCAGCAATATTGCCAGAGAGATCGTCCATTTCCAGAATAGCCGCACGACCTGAAGTTCTTTTGTATTTACAATTAAACCAACGTATAGTGTATATTCTTTACCCTCAATTACAACGCCAAGATATCCGTCAACTATATACAGATCATCATCATAACTGTAGCCGCCTACACCTGATTCGTTCCTTTTAAACACCCTTTCTTTCAGATACATTTCATTTTTTGATGTACCTTGAAAAGAAAACAAATAATTCTTTGGATAAGAGTCACTATTTCCAAGATCAAACTCGATAAGTTCATAATTATCATCATCTACTGTGATGTTAAAGCTGTCCTCTATCTTTTTTTCACTTTTTTCACTGTAGATATCATCAAAAGTATACGTAACCATATACATCTCATGAGGTATGAATGTGCGGTCTTTTTTGTTGACATATGCACTTGACATAGTAAGATCAACATAATTCATTCTGTCATTTATCAGACGGAAATTATTATATCTCGCATATATATTATCTATATCATTAATATGCAGCTGTTCATTATCGCATGAATAAATACCGTTATCCTTGTCTCCTTTTTCAAAATTAAACATCGCAATTAACCTTTGACGATTTGAAGCCACAACATTATTGCTTTCGTCGATAATTTCAGCCGAAATATAGCAATCAGGCGAATAATAAGGCGTTATTTGTATCGGTTTATCATCGTTTAACGGATCTACGATCATTATGTCATAGGTGGCATAAAGCGCCATACGCTGGCTTATCTCCTGAAAAACCATATCTCCGTTGTAATTTTTCTGAGCTTGCATGATATAGCCTTGAATACGTTCTATATTCTCATGCAGCTGTACATTACATTGTTCTCTTATGGTATTATCAAGATATTCGTAAAAATATAAGCCTGCAAGTAAAGACAGTATTGTAGAAACGCAAAGAGATTTAAGTAATATAGTCAGAAACTTTTCACGTTTTCTTTTATTTTTCCTTTTTCTCATTTCGTTCACTCCTTTGTCAGCTTATACCCCCGTCCCACAAGCGTTTTTATCTGGCTGCCTGCTCCGCCGAGGGCTTTTCTCAGCTTTTTTATATGATTGTCAACTACGCGGTCACTGCCGAAATAATCATACCCCCATATCCTGTCAAGGAGAGTATCACGGCTCACCGCCCAGTTCTCATGCTCAAGAAGATAACGCAGGATAGCGAATTCCTTAGGCGGAAGCTCTATCTCATTTCCGTCTGCAAAACAGCGCAGAGTCCTTGTGTCAAGGCTTATGCCGCCGCAGATCAGCACTGTGCTTTTTTCCGCATTCCCTGCACGGCGGACAAGTGCCTCACACTTGCTGTAAAGCGCCGAAAGCAGGAACGGCTTGACGATATAATCATCACAGCCTAAGTCATAACCGTAGAGTATGTCCTCTTCCCTGCCCCTTGCGGTTATGAATATTATCGGTACATCGCTCTTCATACGGAGCTGTCTGCACAGCGTAAAGCCATCTGTTTCGGGGAGCATTATGTCAAGCAGTACAAGCTCGCAGTCAATATCGCCGCCCATTATCATGTCAAAGGCTTCGCCGCCGCTGTTGACAGCTGAGACCTCTGTCCCCTTTGTATTGAAGTAGTTTCTGATTACCTCGCATATCTCGGTATCGTCCTCTATAAGCAGAATTTTTTTCATAAGTCACGCGCTCCTTATTACTTTAGTTACATTATAAAGCTGTGATGTGTCTTTTTTATATCCTTTCCGCGTCTTTTTTGTACATCTTAATACACATTATATACGTATATGCAAAAACTGTCAAATGCTCCTGCGCTTTACATACATAAAGAGCAATAAACGATTAATGCACATTGATTTCTGACAATAAATGTCTTGTAATCAGGTGTGTTTTTATTATATAATAGAGTCAGAAAGCCGCAAAGGTCACTTTATAAACGGCACGATCAGCCACTTTCAGAAATATACAGTGTGGTATGATACATCAGTGATTAAAGCATCTGATGAGGCGAGTCCCGAAGACATTTTATTATGTAGGCGCGTATGATTTATGAATGTCAGCTATCGTTGAATAAACCTATTTCAATTGTTACAGGACAAAATATAAAAGGTGTTTTAAATAAAAACGCGGCCGCTGACATATTCTATCTGATCTCTAAAAGAAAAGCTTTGATAAATTCCGACAATGTAGTATCGGACAATAAAGCGTCTGATACCGACGGAAACGGAAAGACCGAGATAAACGCTCTCGTGCTCCTTTCCAGCTTCGTAGCGGGAAAGACCTCTTCTTTCCCCTCTTAACACTCGCTTGACCCACCTCTCTGAATAATAGATAAGAAAGCCCCTATATGACCGAGGGGGCTTTCTTATTTCTGCTTATAAAAAGATACCCCGACAGTTGTAAAAACGTCGGGGTTATCTTTATCTCACGTACTTCACATACATTTCCGCAGGCTGGATATCCGAGTCGGCAGTTATGGTGTTTACGCCGATATATGTAGGGATAGCGGTGTAAGTTCCTAAAAATGAAACTGTCTCACCTGCTTCAAGAAGTGAAGCTCCCAGTTCAATATCTACTGTTTGCTCATTTTCGCCGTTTCTTATGGTCAGCGGCAGATAACAG
Source organism: Ruminococcus flavefaciens (assembly GCA_004556875.1). Taxonomy (GTDB): domain Bacteria; phylum Bacillota; class Clostridia; order Oscillospirales; family Ruminococcaceae; genus Ruminococcus; species Ruminococcus flavefaciens_S. The sequence continues at coordinate 1,942 of SFFP01000097.1, read as the reverse complement.
CGATACGGTTCCCACGCACTTTCTCCTGAAATGTTAGCATATAGGTTTGTTGACTCAAATTCTTCTGCTTTAACATCAGCGTTGCATATCATAAATCTGAAGTATGCATATAAGTCAGCATCTCCCGACCAATAGTTATGGGCATTGCTGTAAGCTCTGTGTATTACTCCGACTTTTGTCTTTTTCGTCAGAGTGAATGTGTACTCCTTGTGGAAGAAGTTCGGATATGGCGCTGTTTCAGAATTTCTAACAGTCGTACTGTCAAATATATTTGTTTCGGGGATTATCAGCGTATCGTCCTCGGCAACAAGCGCAAAACGTTCGTATACGTTGGAAGGCGTGTATGCGCTGGTGGGTGTATATGAATCGTATATGTTACCACCATAGGATGCAAAACCAATTCCGCCCTGCCTTAAAATATGATTACCCAAAACCTCGACCATTAGCTTATACGTACCTGCTTCAAGCTCTGCAAAAGACTCACAGAACTCATATTTATTTGGTCTTGTATCCACTGCCACAATGCTTGACTGTGTTGAGCTGCCACCAGTAACAATACAGTCTAATCTACACCACTGTTCTGTATCTGTAACGTATTCTCCACAGCTCGGTATAGCACACACACCGCCGCCAGTATTAGCCGCTGAAACAAATTCCTGTGCAATGGTGTCAGGGTCGTCGAGCAAGTAAATATAAGACATTAATGTAACTGAAGAACCGAAAAGACGTACAGAGTAATCTGTATTTGGTTCAACGTCTATAACGTAGGTTTTACAGCGAGATTCCCAGAAACTTCTGGCTAATCTATATAGCACTTCTCCGCCATAACCGTTATCTCCTGCATATAGCTCTTGTGCTCCATCTTCTGAATAAGTTGCAGGATATGGCGCATAGGTATGGGGGTATAAACCGCCCCACATAATATTCTTTTTGTAAAGGTTCGTGTCTGCATTGTAAGTGGCAGGAACAGTTGTGCCTTCGACAAGCATAAGATCACCGACCTCAGATACAGACAATGCACTTTCATCTGATTTCGCAAATACTAAAACTATTCTTTTGGCGGTTTTCGTATTGAAACTATATCCATTCGCAATGTTTTGTGAACCATTGAACCAACCGTCTGTGTTTGCTTCTATGAAAGTACCGACAGCTCCGTTTGGTATCGGAGCGGTAGTCTGTCTCAGATAGTTTTTGCCTGTTCTGCCAACTCCGCCTGCCGCACCGCTTATGCGCCAGTCAAGCAGTGATGTGCCGTCTGAGCGCAGTGTGAGCGGAAGCTTTTTTGTCATCTCGCGTTCCTTACCTCTGTCTTTAAGCTTTCGCGAATAAATATAAGACAAAATATCATCAGGCGGTGCGTCCTTGTTGATATAAAGTATTTTGTGAAGCTCCATATCACACCTCTTTGTCAGGGGCATATACCTCGCCTGTGCACTGGTTTACCCATTTGCCGTCACTTCTGAAGCCGTAGATATCACCTGTACCTATCTCCCATGCAAGTGTACCCTGAGAGATAACTCTGCCATCAACACCGTTTTCGTCAGGCAGGTCGGTCTTGGCATCGACTGCAAGCTCTGCAACAACAAGTGAACGCTCACCGTTGAAGCTCATAAATCTTTCCTTTAAAATAGTTATCATATTTTACCTCCTGATTATTTTATTGAAAGCGCTTTCATAAAGGGGCTGAAAAAACGATTTTTTCAACTAAAAACCGTTGAATATCGAAAAAAGAATTTTTCAGGCTGAAAAAATGTTAATCGAGGGCAATATCAAGCAATATATTGTTAGTGCATAATAACATAAATACCACCCTATTTTAAGCCATTTATAGTCGATTTTAATGTTTGCCATATAAAGTTGACAAATGTCAGTTATTGATTTTATTTATAATACGTGTTATAATTTAATGTATCCTCAATAACCTGTGCAGGGCGGTTATTAC
>SFFP01000096.1 GCA_004556875.1 Ruminococcus flavefaciens | reverse complement strand
ATAATCAATATTCGGGACATACATCCGATATAAATTTCGGAAGTTGATAAAAGAAAAGTAAACTATAACTATGCCTACTATGATCTCTGCGATCCTTGTGCGTTTTTTTACTGTGATATTCATTTGTTTCCCCCTGATATCATATTATTATCTTACTCCTTTAAAAAGAGTAATTACCCCCATTTTAATTATTATTTACCGCCGATCTTCTCGACTTTCATAAGATTAGTAGTACCCGATACGCCCAGAGGAACTCCTGCGGTGATAGCCACAAGGTCCCCGTCCTCTACGAGTCTGTGTGACTCGGCAGCCTCAACAGCTGCGGCAAACAGGTCGTCTGTGTTGGTCTTTTCGTCGATTATGAATGGGATAACGCCCCAGCTCATATTCATCTGTCGGCAAACTACTTCGCTCATGGTACAGCTGATAATAGGACAGCTTGGACGGTACTTCGAGATGAGTCGAGCAGTCTGTCCGCCGAGAGAAACTGTTATGATAGCTCTTGCATTCAGGTCGTGTGCAGTAGTAACAGTAGCATGAGCGATAGCTTCGGCTACAGTACCGTTCTGGTCGGCACGGCGTGATGAAAAGCGAGCTTTATAGTTGATATTGTTTTCGGTAGTCTCAGCGATGAGAGCCATAGTTTTTACAGCTTCAACAGGGAAAGCACCTGCGGCAGTTTCGCCTGAGAGCATGATAGCACTTGTGCCGTCGTAGAGAGCGTTTGCAACATCGGTTATCTCAGCACGGGTAGGACGCGGATTTGTTATCATAGATTCCAGCATCTGTGTAGCTGTGATGACCTGTTTTCCTGCATTGTAGCCTTTCTTGATGAGAGATTTCTGGATAGCAGGTATCTGCTCGAAAGGTATCTCAACGCCCATGTCTCCGCGGGCGACCATGATACCGTCAGCGGCTTCGAGTATCTCGTCGATATTCTCAACACCGTCGGTATTTTCTATTTTAGCGATAATTCTTACATCGAACCAGCCGAGACTCTGAGTGAATTTTCTCAGATAGTTGATATCGGCGGCAGTACGCACGAAGCTTGCGGCGATGAAATCAAATCCCATTTTTGAGCCGAATTCAAGGTCGTCCATATCTCTTTCGCTGAGGTATGGCATTGAGAGCTTTACACCGGGGACGTTTATTCCCTTGTTGTTAGACAGTGTGCCGCCGTGAATGACCTTGCAGATTATATCCGTAGTAGTTACTTTCTCAGCGAGAAGCTCGATAACACCGTCATTGATGAGTATTCTTGTACCCATGCTCACATCGCGTGGGAGCTTCTTGAAGCTGATACTGCCTATTTTATCTGTACAGAGAACATCTTCGGTAGTAAGAGTGTAAGTATCGCCGTCATGTATCTCTACAGGCTTGTCGTCAACGAATTTGCCGAGGCGTATCTCAGGACCTTTTGTGTCAAGGAGAGTAGCTATAGGCAGGTCAAGTTCTTTGCGGAGCTTTTCGATTACGCGGAAACGCTTTTCGTGAGTTTCATAGTCGCCGTGAGAGAAGTTGAAACGTGCAACGTTCATTCCTGCAAGCATAAGCTCGCGCATGATATTTTCATCATCGGTAGCAGGACCAATAGTGCATACTATCTTTGTCTTTCTCATAAATCATCACCTTGTATCATTAAGAAATTACATATGTGTATCAGAGCTTTTTCAGCTTTGCATAGTTAGCCATTATTTTTTTAGTACCGACCTTGTCAAAAGCTATCTCGAGCATTGAATCGTTAGCCATAGGCTTTACGGAAACGATAACGCCCTCGCCGAAAATGCTGTGTGAGACCTTTTCGCCTGCTGTATACACAACAGCTTCCTTAGGAGCGCTTCCTGCGCTCTTTTTGTTTCTTGCAAGCTGCTGCTGAAGCGTAGCAGAGCGTACTTCCGTAACGGCATTGTCCTCGTTGGCGAGCTGCTGCTTCATAGCTGCGGCGTTGTCGTGCTTTTCGATAAGTTCACTGCCTATCTCGCGCATAAAGCGTGAAGTGATATTGTGCTGAGTCTGACCGAAGAGCATACGCTGTCTTGCATTTGCAAGGTAAAGGTGTTTCTTTGCACGGGTAATAGCAACATAAGCAAGTCGTCTTTCCTCTTCCATGTCGTCCTCGCTGTCGAAGGAACGTGCACTCGGGAAAATACCGTCGTCCATGCCTACTACGAATACATTTTCGTATTCAAGGCCCTTTGCGGAGTGTACAGTCATAAGAGTGACCTTGTCCTCACTGCCGTCATCGCGGTCAGCCTCTGTATAGAGAGCGACTTCCTCAAGGAAACCGCCGAGAGTAGGCTCTTCTGCCTGTTCCATGTACTGTACCATAGAGGTACGGAGCTCCTGTACGTTTTCTATTTTAGCATCGGCATTTTCGAGAGCCTTGAGGCTGTCGAGGTAGCCTGTCTTTTCGAGGAGAACATCGAGAAATTCATCGAGAGGAAGCTCCTCAGACTTTTCTGTAAGGAATTCAAATAAATTGTAAGCGCTTTTCAGAGCGGTAACTTTCTTGGAAAGGGGAGCGTACTCCTCGCAGTTCTTCATTACCTCGAAAGGAGATATTTTAAGGTCGCGGCTGATATCCTCGATAACGGTGAGGGTAGAGTCACCGATACCGCGCTTAGGCTCGTTGATTATACGTCTGAAGCGGAGTATATCGTTATGGTTATTGATAAAGCTGAGGTAAGAGGTAACGTCCTTTATCTCCTTGCGGTCATAGAAACGCATACCGCCGTAAACACGGTACGGGATACCGCACTTGACAAGCATACGCTCGATAGAGTTTGACTGAGCGTTCATGCGGTAGAGTACGGCGTTATCGGAATAGCGTCCTGTTTCCTTGTATTTTTCAAGGATAGTATCTGCTACGAACTTAGCCTCATCTGTCTCATCAACAGCCTTGTACCAGTATACCTTGTCGCCCTTTTCGCCCGAGGTCCAGAGAGTTTTCGGCTTGCGTCCGTTATTGTTGCTGATAACTGAGTTAGCCGCATCGAGGATAGTCTGTGTTGAGCGGTAATTCTGTTCAAGGCGTATGACCTTAGCACCTGTGAACTGCTCCTCAAAGCCGAGTATATTCTCGATATTAGCACCTCTGAATTTGTAGATACTCTGGTCGTCATCGCCCACGACGCAGAGGTTTTTGTGACCGCCCGAAAGGAGAGATACAAGTCTGAACTGTACGTGGTTGGTATCCTGATACTCGTCCACCATTATGTATTTATAGCGGTTTCTGTACTTTTCAAGCACCTCAGGGAACTGCTCGAAAAGCTCAACAGTGCGGACGAGGATATCGTCAAAATCAAGGGCATTTGCGGCTCTCATGCGCTCCTGATAGAGAGCATAGAGCTTAGCCACCATTTTCTTGCGGTAATCCTGACCTGCGTCTGCGCGCATTTCGGCAGGACTTATCATTTTATCCTTAGCGAAGCTTATCTCGCTGAGAACAGCCTTAGGTGCAAGCTGTTTCTCGGAAACGTCAAGCTCGCCCATTACATTTTTTATCATTCTCTGGCTGTCGTCAGAGTCATAGATAGTGAAGTCTCTGCCATAGCCGAGAGCCTCTATCTCGCTTCTGAGAATTCTGACGCAGGCAGAATGGAAGGTAGATGCATTGATGTTAAGAGCGTCTTCGCCCAGCATAGCAGAAAGTCTCTCTTTCAGCTCACCTGCCGCCTTGTTTGTAAAGGTTATGGCAAGGATATTCCACGGGCGCACAGGTTCAACTGCAACGATATCCCTGAGGGTATCGAAATCGTCAGTCTTACCGTCGGCGTACTCCCTGAGGAAAGCGATATCCCCGTCATTTCCCTCGCGTGAAGTATCAAAATAGGCATTTCCGAAATTTATCATATTAGCGATACGGTTAACGATAACTGTAGTTTTGCCGCTTCCTGCACCTGCAAGCACAAGCACAGGACCGTTTACGGTAAAAACAGCCTCCTGCTGCATATCGTTCATACGGCTGAAATACTTTTTCAGCGCTGCCTGTTTTGCTGAATTGTAAGAATTGATGTCCGTAAAAAGAATCTCCATTATACGCTGTTTTAACTGGTTTTATACATATTGCTGTATATTTTTAAGGTGGGAGCATAAAGCAGCCCATTATCTCAAAAAACTAATAAATATATTATATCACACATTTTATCATAAAGCAACATCGGCGGTCAAAAATTTAGTAAAAGATATTAGTGCAAAATGCCTTATAAATAAGTATAGACTGTAATAATATGATTTTTTGAATGATATCCGCTCGGTAAAATGTAACAATTTAAATGAATTGTAAGAAATTGTAAATCAATAATAACGGAAAATACTCCATATCGTATCAGAATTGGAAATTTGCTGTTATTGTATACGAACGCCAAAAGGGGTATAATTAGAGCATAGAAAAGATACGGCGCTAAGACGTATTACGAAATTATCTTGTCCGAAAGGACTATAAAGGAGGAACTTTTTATGAGTACCAAGCTATTAAGAATTACAGCAATGGCAGCAGCCTGTGCGATGATGGCAACTGCAATGTGCAGCTGCGCAGACGGAAGCAGTGAAGCTCCGAGCGGAGACTACAGAAAAGACAGCCATAGTAATAATAATGTTATAGTTACACCTGACGAAGAAGCTGATATTGCAGAAGCTCCCGCTTATGAGTATGGGATAGATAACGAGAGCAAGCGTCCCACAGAGCCTTCCGTCAATGAGGAGTATAAGGAATATATAGAAGCAGGCTTCAAAGACCCGAAAGCCGAGCCCCTCTCAACATTCTCGGCAGATGTGGATACTGCTTCATATTCAAATGTAAGAAGACTTATTGAAGACGGCACTATCGTCCCTGAGGACGCTGTCCGCGCTGAGGAGTTCATCAACTATTTCGATTATGATTATCCCGACCCCGACAGCGGAAGAGTTTTCGGCGATTATGTGGAGCTTGCAGACTGTCCGTGGAATCCTGCACATAAGATAATGATGATAGGAATACAGGGCAAGCGCCTTGAAGAAAAGGAAACACCGCCTTCAAATCTGGTATTCCTTATCGACTCATCGGGTTCAATGGGTTCGTATGACAAGCTTCCGCTGGTGCAGAGCGCATTTTCGATGCTTGCGGAAAAACTTGGCGAGAATGACCGCATCTCTATCGTTACATACGCAGGCGATACCTCAACACGTCTGGAAGGTGCAAAAGGAAGCAATAAGGACGAGATACTTGAGGAGCTTTATGACATCACTGCTAACGGCGGCACAAACGGCGAGGGCGGCATAAACAGGGCGTATGAGCTGGCTGAAAAATACTTCATCGAGGGCGGAAACAACCGTGTTATACTTGCTACTGACGGTGACCTCAATATGGGTGCAAGCTCGGAGGAAGAGCTTGTAGAGCTTATAAAGAAAAAGCGTGATAAAGGTATCTACCTTTCAGTTTTAGGCTTTGGTACAGGAAATTATAAGGACGACAGACTTGAAGCTGTTGCCGACAACGGAAACGGCAACTACAGCTATATCGACTCGGTAGATGAGGCGTACAGAGTCCTTGTGCAGGAAATGGCAGGTACAATGTACACTATAGCCAAGGACGTAAAAATACAGGTGGAGTTCAACCCTTCACAGATAAACAGCTATAAACTCATAGGCTATGACAACAGACTTATGAACGCTGAGGATTTCTACGATAATACAAAGGACGCAGGTGAAGTCGGAGCAGGTCACAGCGTTACCGCTCTCTATGAGGTAGAGCTTGCAAACGTTGGCGAAACATACCGCGGCGTGCCGCTTGAATTTGCCTCAGAGCATGAATCACAGCCCGTAGAAAGTACAGGAAGAAGCGAGCTTTGCAAGCTTTCAGTCACATACAAGCCTGTTGGCGAAAGCAGAGATGTATACGAAAATCAGCTCTTTGGCATGGAAAAATATAACGAAAATCCTTCAAATTCCATGAAGCTTGCATCTGCGGCAGCGGAGTTTGCGATGCTTCTCAGAAATTCGGAATATAAGGGGAATTCAAGCTTTGAGCACGTTATCAGAACAGTTGAAGAGCTTGATATAAATGAGAAGACGGCAGAGTTTTCAGAGCTTGCAAGAACAGCAGAGGGTCTGTACCGCTGATAACAGCGTTGTATAGAGCGTAGTCCAAAAGAAAGAAGAATGTATTTATATGCGAAAGCACAGTTCCCGTGTTCGGTCATTTTAGCACGGGAACTGATGCTTTTATATAATTTATGGTTAAAAGATAAAAATATATATTTTCCTATTGACAAACGCTTGCAAGAGTGATATAATAATAAAGCTGAATAAAGCAGTACAAAATACTGGGGTGTCGCCAAGTGGTAAGGCAGCGGACTCTGACTCCGTTATTTCGAGGGTTCAAATCCTTCCACCCCAACCATATCGTCATGACTAAATTGATGACATGTCGAAAAAAGCCCGAAATATCGGGCTTTTTTGCTACCCAAATCTCGAAAATTTTACTTCGATTTTCATAGATGACATTGGGCTGTTTTAGCCATGTGTAAGGATTTGAACTCTCAAAAGAGCAGATTCAGTCCCCTCCAAAGGTCGAAATACAGGCAAATATCGATTTTGTCAGAAAAAAATAGTATACAAAGTTTCGGACTCGGTTTTAGTGGTTTTCACGAAATGTGAAAACACTGGAATCGAGTCCTTTTTTGTTTTCCAAAAAACCGATTGATAGTAAATCTATCAGCGATTTGTGAGCCGTTTCTGACGGCATCGGTGGCAGGTCGGGAAACTACACCGCCGAAAGCAACTACAGCCGCTGTGAACGATTTTTGAGCCTCCTGTGGCAGATACATAGAAAGCAGATCACGCCTGCTGTCTATGGAATAATTATGTCAGGAGGAAAACAGATGAACAAATTCTACATGAACGGTAAGCTGATACACAAGGCTTCAGATCACAACACAAAACGCTGTGAGGTTGAGAAATGGGTATTCCTTCCTCACTCCGACTTTGAAA
>SFFP01000095.1 GCA_004556875.1 Ruminococcus flavefaciens | reverse complement strand
GTTCTGCATTCCTTACAGTAAGAGAGATGCCGCCTAATCCGAATTTCCCTAAAGGACGAGTCGGAACGGTCCTCAATGTATTTACCGAGTCAAGCCACAGAAGACAGGGTATCGCCACGGCTCTTATGGAGCTTCTCATATCCGACTCAAAGACTCTTGAGCTTGACTATATAGAGCTTAAAGCTACAAAGGACGGCTATCCGCTTTATAAAAAGCTGGGATTTGAGGCTGAAAAGTCAGAATATACACCTATGAAGCTTATGCTGAGATGAACGTCAGGGCATGGCGATGCAGAATTGTATCAAAAAACGAAAGAGCCTTTGGAATATAGCTTAACAGACAGGGGGCGAGAGTTGTGACTCTGATGGCTACAGTTATCATAATGGGAGCATTTGTTGCAATAGGAGTGATGTGCCTTTTGGGCATGATAGTAAAGAGACTGAAATGCAGCGAAGAGGTCGAGGCAACAGTTGAAAAGCTGATACCCAATAATGACCCTGAAGCAGGACGCTCTTATTATCCTGTCTTTTCATACAGGTATGAAGGAGAGGACTACAGCGTAAAAAGCAATTTCAGCTCCTGGTTTATAAAACTCAGCGAGGGACAGCAGGTAACGCTGTTCATAGACCCTCACAAGCCCGAGAGTATATGGTTCCCTAAGGAGACAATACACAAGGTCATAACCATTGTGTGCTTTTCGGCTTCAAGCGCATTGATAATGGCGATATTCTATCTGTCATATAAAAAAGGATAAAAATATATTAAAGATACGGAGGAATAAAAAATGGGAAAATGTATGATAATCGGCTGCGGAGGCGTTGCTTCAGTAGCTATTCACAAGTGCTGTCAGAACAGCGAGGTATTTGAGGGCATTATGATCGCAAGCCGCACAAAGTCAAAGTGCGACACGCTCAAGGAAAAGCTCCAGCCTACAACAAAGACAGTCATCGAGACTGCACAGGTAAACGCTGACAACGTTGACGAGCTTGTTGCTCTTATCAACAGCTATAAGCCTGATGTAGTTCTCAACCTTGCGCTTCCATATCAGGATCTTACTATTATGGACGCTTGTCTCGCTACAAAGACACATTATGTTGATACTGCAAACTATGAGCCTCTCGATACAGCTAAGTTTGAGTATAAGTGGCAGTGGGCATACCGCGAGAAGTTTGAGAAGGCAGGCATCACAGCTCTTCTCGGAAGCGGCTTTGACCCAGGTGTAACAGGTGTATTCTCTGCATACGCTATGAAGCATGAGTTCGATGAGATCAACTACATTGATATCCTCGACTGCAACGGCGGCGATCACGGTTATCCGTTTGCTACAAACTTCAACCCTGAGATCAATATCCGCGAAGTCTCAGCTAAGGGAAGCTACATCGAGGACGGCAAATGGGTCGAGACAGAGCCAATGGAGATCAAGCGCGTTTACAACTTCAAGGGCGTAGGCGAAAAGGATATGTACCTTCTCCACCACGAAGAGCTTGAGTCACTTGCACTTAACATCAAGGGCATCAAGCGTATCCGTTTCTTTATGACATTCGGACAGAGCTATCTCACACATCTAAAGTGCCTTGAAAATGTTGGTATGACATCTATCGAGCCTATTATGTATGAGGGCAGGGAGATAGTACCTCTCCAGTTCTTAAAGGCTGTACTTCCCGATCCTGCTTCACTTGGTCCGAGAACAGTGGGCAAGACGAATATCGGCTGTATCTTCCGCGGTAAGAAGGACGGCAAGGACAAGAATTACTACCTTTACAATATCTGCGATCATCAGGAGTGCTATAAGGAAGTCGGCTCACAGGCTATTTCCTACACAACAGGTGTTCCTGCAATGATAGGTGCTATGATGATAATGACAGGCACATGGAAGAAGGCAGGAGTTTACAATATCGAGGAATTTGATCCCGATCCGTTCATGGATGCTCTCAACAAGTGGGGACTTCCGTGGGAAGAGGACTTTTATCCTGTTCTTGTTGACTGATTTGAGGATAAAAAAGCTCATTGTCTTTACGCTGTTTGCGGTCTATATTTTCTGTGCGGTGTATATGCTGTTTTTTATGAGAGAAAGTCTTCTCGGTTTTTACACGTATGAGGAGTATTTCAGTAAAAATACGAATTTTGTGCCTTTCCGCACTGTAATAGAGTTTGCAGGATACCTCCGCACTGACGATCAGATATACGGAGATATATCCTTTGAGAACATATTCGGGAATATTCTTGCATTTCTGCCGACGGGTGTGTTTTTTCCTGCGATATGGAAAAAACAGCGCTGTTTCCCATGCTTTGTGCTTACGGCTTCGGCAGTGATAATATGCGTTGAGATAATACAGTTTACAGCAATGTGCGGCGCTTGTGATATTGACGACTATATACTCAATATCACGGGAGCTGTCATAGGCTTTGCACTTGCAAAGCTTAATATAGTCAGAAGGCTGATGTTTATTGATACAGCCTTCAAAAAAGGAGAATAGAAAATGAAAAGTTTCAAGAATTTAAGAAAAGTGATGACAGCTGCTGTTGCGGCAACTATGCTTATTATGACAGGCTGCGGTCAGGATGCGAAATCATCTGATAAGGCTGCTGAGGCAACTACTGCTGCGGCAGGTCAGACAGGAAATACTATCGTTATCACTCTTCATCCGAATGAAGCACCTATCACCTGCGAGAACTTTGAAAGCCTCGTAAAGAAGGGCTTCTATGACGGACTTACCTTCCACCGTGTAGTTGACGACTTTATGGCTCAGGGCGGCGATCCTGAGGGCACAGGCATGGGCGGAAGCGACAAAACTATCAAGGGCGAGTTTTCTCAGAACGGCGTAGATAATCCGCTTTCACATCAGCGCGGAGTTGTATCTATGGCTCGCAGCATGGACCCTGACAGTGCATCAAGCCAGTTCTTTATCTGCTATACAGACTGCTCGTTCCTTGACGGTCAGTACGCTGCATTCGGCAACGTTACAGAGGGTATGGAGTTAGTTGATGACTTCCTCAAAGTACCTCGTTCAGAGGGCAGCGACGGCGCTATTTCAGCACCAAATACACCTATCGTAATGGAAAAGGTAGAGATGATCGAACCTGACGAAAGCGGTTCACCAAGAGTAAAGATCACAATGAACGACTTCCTCAAGTAATGATGAATTATAATTTTGACACAGCAAAAGTGCCGACTCCCTGCTATATAGTGGACGAGTCGGCGCTTATCCACAATCTGGAGATACTCCGCGGTGTTTCACAGCGCACGGGTGCAAAGATTCTCCTTGCACAAAAGGCTTTCTCATGCTATCATGTCTATCCCCTTATCGGAGAGTACCTTGCAGGTACGGCTTGCAGCGGACTCTTTGAAGCAAAGCTGGGACACGATGAAATGGGAAAGGAAAACCACGTTTTTTCAGCGGCTTACCGCGAAAACGAAATAGACGAGATAATCTCTTACTGCGGACATATCATCTTCAACTCGTTTGGTCAGCTTGACAAGTACCGTGACCGCGTCCTTGCGGCAGGAAAGAAGATAGGACTCCGCATAAATCCCGAATTTTCCACACAGGAGGGGCATGAGATATACGACCCCTGTTCTCCTAAGTCAAGACTGGGAATCACACGCAGGAATTTCCGCGCAGATGACCTTGACGGCGTTACGGGACTGCATTTCCACACTCTCTGTGAGCAGAATTCCGATGACCTTGAAGCTACTCTTGATGCCATAGAGGAGAAATTCGGCGATATACTGCCGAAAATGGAGTGGATAAACTTTGGCGGCGGTCATCACATAACCCGTGTGGACTACGATATCCCGCGCCTTGAAAGGTGCATTCGCCGTATGCAGGAAAAGTACGGACTTGAGGTCTTCCTCGAACCCGGTGAAGCAATTGCGCTGAACGCAGGCTGGCTGGTCACAGAAGTCCTTGATATCACAGAAAATGATATGCCTATGGCTATACTTGATACTTCAGCCGCCTGTCATATGCCTGATGTTCTGGAAATGCCATATCGTCCGCCTCTTGTTGGTTCAGGGGAGAGCGGCGAGAAGAAGTACAGCTACAGACTTGGCTCGCAGACCTGCCTTGCAGGTGACTCTATCGGGGAATATTCCTTTGACGAGCCGCTTAACATTGGTGACAGGCTTGTTTTCGGAGATATGGCTATATACTCAATGGTCAAGAACAATACCTTCAACGGTATGCCTTTGCCGTCAATACTGCTTCTTAAAAAGGACGGCAGTTTCGAGACACTGAGAAGCTTCGGCTACTCTGACTTTAAGGAGAGACTTTAATGACGAACATCTACTTTGTAAGACACGCTCAGCCTGAGTATTCCTGCGCTGATGCGTCACTTCGTCCTCTCACGGCTGAGGGAGTGCGCGATACTGCTGAGGTAGTCCGCACCATGAAGGATATACGCCTTGACTATGCCATTTCAAGTCCCTATAAGAGAAGCTATGACACAATAAAGCAGACCGCAGATGAACACGGTTTGACTATTGATATCGACGAACGCCTGCATGAGCGTATCAGCGGCAAGGACAGCAATAATGCGGAGATGTTCCGCAGGCGCTGGGAAGACCTTAGCTTCTGCGAATCTGACGGCGAGAGCATAGGCTCCGTTATGGAGCGGAATATGGCGGCGGTAAATGATATCCTCGACAAGCATGAGGGCGAGAACATCATTGTCGGAACTCACGGAACTGCACTCAGTTCAATTCTTCATTATTATGACAACAGCTTTGGCCTTGACGGTTTCCTGCGCATTATCGACTTTATGCCATATATAGTCAGACTTGGCTTTGAGGGCAGGAAATGTGTGGAAAAAGAGGAGCTTCTGATAGTGAAGAAGGAGTTTAAAAATGGAAATAACCGTTGAAAAATACAGTCAGGCAGACCTTTTAGAAATGATAAAAATCTGGAATGAAGTAGTTGTGGACGGTATTGCTTTTCCGCAGGAGGAACTGCTTGACGAGGCTTCGGGGCGTGAGTTTTTTGCTTCGCAGACATACTGCGCCATAGCTAAGTATAATGGAAAAGTTGCAGGACTGTATATACTTCACCCTAATAATGTAGGAAGATGCGGACACATCTGCAATGCAAGCTATGCTGTCAGCAAGGAAAGCCGCGGACTCCATATAGGTGAAAAGCTTGTTATTGACTGTCTTGAACAGGCGAAAAAGCATGGCTTCGGAGTATTGCAGTTTAATGCAGTAGTTGAAAGCAATATCCATGCGAGACATCTTTACGAAAGACTTGGTTTTATACAGCTTGGTACGATACCAAAGGGATTTCGTATGAAGGACGGCAGTTACGAGAACATCTGCCCCTATTATCATGAATTATAAAAATAAGACCCGTAAGTTTTAAGGCTTACGGGTCTTTTATGCTTAACTCAAAGGAAAATGTATTTTAGTATGAATAATGCTGCGAGAATATACATTATAGGATTGATTTCCTTGTATTTCTTGCAGGCAGCGTTGATGACTACGTATGAGATAACGCCGATAGCGATACCCTCGGAAATACTGTAGAACAGCGGCATTGCAATAACACAGAGATATGCAGGGATAGCGGAAGTGTAGTTCTTTTCGTCAACCTTTATCTCAGAAACTGTGCTGAACATGAGGAAGCCTACAAGTATCAGCGCAGGTGCTGTTGCGAATGCAGGGATAGCAATGAAGATAGGTGCAAGGAACATTGAAAGCAGGAAGAGCACAGCTGTTGTGAGAGCTGTAAGACCTGTTCTGCCGCCTGCCGCCGCACCTGCTGACGACTCAACGAAAGTAGTTGTGGTAGATGTACCGATAACAGCGCCTGCTGTTGTAGCTATTGCGTCAGCCATGAGAGCAGGTCTTATTGCAGGGAGCTTGCCCTCTTTGTCAAGAAGTCCTGCTTTTGTGCTTACACCGATAAGAGTGCCGAGAGTGTCGAAGAGGTCAACGAAGAGGAACGAGAATATAACAACGATAAAGTTGAATATTCCCACAGCGTTCATGTCAACATTGAAGCACTGTCCGAATGTCTTGCTCAGCGATGAGAAGTCAGTCATGTGGAATGAGGGGATAAGTGTGAAAGCACCTGATTCTGCATCAGGAACGTAAAGTCCTGTAAGCTCGCAGATGATACCGAGTATCCATGTTGCGAATATACCGATGAGGATAGCGCCCTTTACTCTTTTTATGTAGAGAACAGCCATTATGAGAAGTCCGATAAGAGCAAGAAGAGCACATATTCCCGAAGTATTGAAGTTTTCGCGGAAGTCCACAAGCTTTACAAGTGTAGCCGAGTCAACAGCAAGACCTGCATTCTGAAGTCCGATAAAGGCGATAAAAAGACCGATACCAACGGACACCGCGCGTTTCAGCGAAAGTGGGATAGCATCGAAAATAGCTTCTCTCACCTTTGTAAGGGACAGGATTATGAAAACTATTCCCTCGATGAATACCGCAAGGAGAGCTACCTGCCATGAATAGCCGTAGATCCCGCAGACCGTGTATGCCATGTACGCATTCAGTCCCATTCCTGCCGAAAGCGCGAACGGAAGATTTGCCATGAAAGCCATGCAGGCTGTTCCTATGAATGACGCAAGACAAGTTGCGAGAAGAACTGCTGTGCTGTCCATTCCCGTCGTTGAGAGTACGCTGGGGTTTACCGCAAGTATGTACGCCATTGTCATGAATGTTGTAAGACCTGCGGCAAGCTCGGTCTTAACTGTGGTTTTGTTTTCTTTCAGCTTGAATAATTTTTCTAACATTTTTACAACTCCTATTCTTCAAATTCTGCTATGCACAGAAGATTTCTGTAATACTCACTGTAATCCAGACCGTATCCTATAACGAACTTGTCAGGAATTGTGAAAAGTGAATAATCTGCCTTTATGTCAACGAGCCTGCGATCAGGCTTGTCCAGCAGTGTTATTATCCTGAGTGAAAGCGGATCGCGGCTCTTGAGTATCTTCGCAACCTCTTTCAGCGTTCTGCCTGTGTCAATGATGTCCTCAACGATGAT
>SFFP01000094.1 GCA_004556875.1 Ruminococcus flavefaciens | reverse complement strand
CTTTGGTACAATATTAGCATAGTCTTAACTGCTGACTCAGTGGTGACAGGCTATGCTTATTTTAGTATAATGAGAAGGTAATGGACTGACGGTCACACCTTGGAACTTAGCGTTCGTTTTTGAAAGCGTCAGCCGCCTTCTTATTATCAAATTCGATTAAGCAGGTTGTACCTGCTGTGTGCATTCGCAGCAGCGTTCGCGTAACTAACCAAAATGAATTTTTAATAAGCTCCTGAGCGGAAACATTACAATTTTTTCAGAAAGCAGGTATCATTATGATCAGTATAGGTATTGATGTTTCAAAGGGAAAGAGTACAGTTTGCATTCTAAAGCCCGGTGGCGAAGTTGTCAAACCACCATTTGAAATAAATCATGCTGCTGAAGAACTTGATTATTTGGTTTCTCTTATCAAATCATTTGATGAGGAAGCCCGCGTTGTTTTAGAAGATACAGGACATTATCATATGCCTGTTGCTTCTTATCTTTCATCTCAAGGCATTTTTGTTTGCTGTGTCAATGCTTTGAGAATGAAGAAATACTGCTCACAAAGTATTCGCCGTGCCAAGACCGACAAGATTGATGCTGTCCGCATCGCCTCTTTCGGTATCACATACTGGTCTGAACTGACCAAGGCTTATGATGCATCGGATACATACGATGAGCTTCGATTTCTTGCACGGCAGTATTATCAAATCACAGCTATTCTCGTGAAAGCAAAAGTGAATTTCAGCAATCTTTTGGATCAGGTTATGCCAGGTATATCCAATCTTCTTCAAAATAATAATGACAATCACAAGCTGACTAAATTTGTGGACCGATATATCCACTTTCAAACAATCCTTGATATGGGCGAGAAGAAGTTTACTGCCGATTACTGCAAGTGGGCAAAGAAAATGGGATACCATTGCAATGAACGAAAGGCTGCTGAAATCTTTAGCCTTGCTCAAAATGGTATCCCATCGCTTCCTAACTCCCAATCCGTTAAAATTACTGTTAGAGAAGCCATTAAGATGATTCACTCAACAGAGGAATCACGCAATACCATTTTAGCACAAATGCAGCTCTTCAGTAAGACCTTGCCCGAGTATTCTGTTATCAGAGATATGAACTGTATCGGTGATGTTCTTGCTCCACGTATCATTGCTGAGATAGGCGATATACGCCGTTTCAAAAACAAGCATTCACTTATCGCTTATGCTGGTATTGATGCTCCGCCATATCAGTCTGGTGCATTCAACGCTTCGGAGAGAAAAATCTCAAAGCGAGGAAACGCCTACCTTCGTAAGACTGGCTATGAAATCATGCAGTCACTTATCAAGCACAAGCCTGCTGATGATCCTGTCTATGACTTTATACAGAAAAAACGCAACGAGGGCAAATGCGGCAAGGAAGCTATGATTGCAGGACTGAACAAGTTCCTTCGTGTTTACTACGGCAAGGTCATGCATGGAGATTTACTCTGAGACGTAACTATTATCACAACCGCAAACATAACAGGCGTTTGAAAACGTGCTTTTCATACGTCAGCTTTGCTGTACCTTTTTTATTTCCATTACATCAACACTTTCAACAAAACTACACTTTCAACTTTGACTGTTTTGCCTATTGATTTTTCTTAGCAGGTTTCAAAAGAGTTTGCCTATAATATGTCTCATAGAACATTATACAAGGTTTACAAACAAAAGTGGTTACAAAAAGATAACAAAATTATTACAATACGGTTAAAAACAGCATTTTTTGATAATTTTCAGCATAGTGCGCAAAAAACGCCCAGTCCTGTTGTGCACATTTACGATGAATTTTTGGCATAACAGGTGGACAAAAAGAAAATGGGCAGGATAAACACTATCCTGCCCATTGCTTTGTAAATATTTTACGCTTCACGTATCGGAAGAGATGTGTAAATTCCGAGGAGATACTTCTGGATACCCAGTGCATCGTCGCCTGTCATGCCGCTCTTGAGGTTTACGTCAGCGTTTGCTGTTCCGCGCTCGGTGATATGGTGAGTATCTGAGCCGCTTGTGCCGTACTTATCAGGGTTAGCAAGCGCCTGCATAATGATGACAACATCAGAGAGGTCTACCTGACCGTCGCAGTTTGCGTCACCGTAGTCGACACTGTTTTCCACGGCGATCTGAACGTATTTCTGCTGACCTGTAGGAGCAGTAAATGTGATGCGTGCAGAGCCGCTCTTTATAGGCTTGATGATGTAAACACCGCTCTCTTTTTCTTCAAGAGAGATGATATCTTCGTCGTATTCAAGTCTGCCGAATTTGATCAGATGTGCACCCTTTTTAAAGGTAAGGGTAGCAGTTTCGCCCGAAGAGATCTTTTCGCGGTCAACTATCATCTCGAACTCTGAACCGTCATAGATGTTGGTCGTTGTCGGAACAGGTGTTTCTTCTGTTGTGGTAGTCACAGTAGTTGTGGGCGAAGTTGTTGTGTTCACAACAGGAGTATTATCGCCGAACTTGAAGTCGGCATTTATTTCGCTTGCGCTCTTTGCAAGGGCTGGCATTGCGGAAGCATCGCCACCGTAGAGGTTAGCTATACCTGCGCAGGCAATTGCGAAACAGCCGTTATAATCGAGAGCACCCTCTGTGTACTGATACTTGTCAGTCTGATCCTGATAACCGCTCTTGTCATCGCCGCCTACGAGGAGACCGTAAGCTGTGTACTTAGCGGAAGGATTGCTCGAAGCTCCGTTTGCGTCGTTGCCGGGGTTTGCGCCGCGGTGGTGGATATGAACAGGCCACTTGTCACCGTATCCGAGGAGGAAGCTGTAGCCTAAGCTGTTTTCGCCGAGGATATGATCCATCTGATACTTTGCGGCTTTAGCGTACTGTGCATCGGGATCGCCGTTTGCAAGAGCGATAGCGTCCATCTGCTTAGCGCAGTTGTAGCGTGAAGCACCCCAGCCGTCAGCGTTGTATGTACCGACCTTGAGGTCGCCCTGACTTTCAAGCTCAACTTTAAGCTCATCTGCGAAAGCCTGATCGCCTGTTGCCTTGTACATGAGAGCGGAGTAGCCCTGCCAAACCTTGTTCCAGCAGTATACCCAGCCGTCATACTGAGCGTTGCCGTAGTCCTTGTTCTTAGGAACACGGGACGGCTTTTCGCCTTCGCCGCATACCCAGAGCCAAGCCTGAGCCATAGCCTCTTCGTCCTGATACTGTGCCTCAGTGCCGTAGAAGTCAGCAAGTCCGCCGCCTTCGTTGCCAACGTGCTTCTGACCGAATTCAAGCAGAGCCTTTGCATACTTTATGCACTTTGCGGCGTAATCGGGGTCTGAGTCCTTGACGATATAGGCTGTACCTGCCAGACCTGCTGCCATTTCGCAGCATACAGCGGAATTGTTCTTGTTGGCTGTGAGCCAGTAAATAGGTCTTGCGTAGGTCTGCACCTCAGGTGATGACCATATAGCGTGGTCCTCGCCGCCGTTTGCAACAACGTGAGCTATAGCAGCTACATTGCCTGAGCCGTCGAGGAAAGTGGTTTTCATAAGGTAATCTGCACCCCATTTCAGCTCATAGATAAGGTGGTCCTTACAGCCTGCCTTTTCGTAGATGCCCGGGTTGAGGTACTCGGAAAGAGCGAGACCGCTTATACCGAAGCCGATAGTGAGGTTGAATTTGATGTGGTCGCCTGCGTCGTGGAAACCGCCTGAAACATCGACTTTTCCGTCACCGTCTGGGTCAACGGCTGATTTCAGCGAGCCGTCAAGGCTTCCCACAGATGCAGTTGAATCATATGTATGGCAGTCGCCGCGCCATGTGAGCGGACCATCGGTAATACCGCTTCCGCAGGCATTGGCATCGTACATATACAGCGACATTGCCAGTGCTTCGTAATAATTTTTATCCGCAGCATTTACAACGGCCGGTGCGGACACACCGAGAGATGTGACAGCCATGACTGCTGAAGCAGCTGCCGCAGTAATTTTGTGGGATAACTTCTTTAAATTCTTCATTGCTAAAACTCCTCTCATAAATACGTCGTTAAAGAAGACATATTTCCTACAATAGCATTATAACACATTTTGAGCGGCTTTTGTGAATATTTTGTGTAATTTCATACAAAACGCCGCAACTTTGGAGAATGTAATAAAAAAGTAAATCCTCTTTTGTTATATTTTACTATCATAAAAAAGAAATATCAGGAATATTCTGATAATAGTCCGCGTAAAACAGAAAAAGGACAGCTTTAGCTGTCCTTTGAGTCAACTGTTGTATTTTGCTATTTCAGCGTCGATAGCAGGTGAAAGCTCTTTCTTTTCTGCTTCCCAGTCTTTTTCATGGGAAGTATCGGTGATACGCGACATAACGTTGTCAGCCATTGACTTTTCCATGCCGTTTCCGAATTCAAGCACAGGGGTCACCTTTGAAAGGTCGGTGTACTCCATAAGAGCGTCATACTGCTCTTCGGTAATGAAGCTTCTGAAAGAACCCGATTGATTTTTGCGCACTGCAGTAGCTTCTGCCTTAGCGGCGTTTTGGTATTTAGTCTCAGAAGCTGCAAGGCGCTCGCATCTCAGGTAAGCTGCCACTGCGCTTCCTTTGTCAGAAACGTTTACCAGCAGTCTTGAATTGATATTGCAGGATACATAGTTCTTGTCAGCGTCTGGAGATTTCGGGAAAGGCACTATCATAAGGTCTGCCTCGGGATTTGCGGCGTTTGATATGCCGAGCGTCCAGCTGCCCGAAACGAAGAAAAGTGAGTTGAGGTCGGACGGGAATGTATCGTGATAAGTGCCGTTGTACCAGCTGTTTGCGCTTACATCATTGATAAGACCTATGGCTTTTGCAACTTCAGGGTCGGCAATGTTGTTTTTCAGCGCGCTGCCGTCGAAACCAACTACAGTATGACCTGTTGAGTTTATAGCAGCCTGTCCGTACCAGCCGTTTATGCCGTATCTGGAGGCATCGGGATTGTTGGCTCTGAACTTTTCTGTCATGGACTTCATGGCATTCCAGTCCCATTTGCCCTCCTGCCAGAGCTTTCTCGGGTCGTCGATACCCTCTGACTGCATGAGTTTTCGGCTGTAGGTCACAAGTACAGGGTCGGATATTGAGTATGGCATGACATAGTGCTGACCGTTGTATGCAAGCATATCTGTAACAGGCGACATTTCGTCCCATATGCCGCTGTCCATGCCCAATTCCTCGAAATACGGGTCAAGGGGGGCGAAATAGCCTCTCAGAACGCCGTCAGGGAAAATGCCGGCTTCATAGGGGAACATATCCACTGTTTCGCCCGAATCTATCATAGCTGACAGAGTTGAATATTTCTCCTCGGGAGCTGCATAGACATAGTTTATCTTTCCGCCGTATACATCTTCAAAAAGAGAAAGGGCAACAGAGCGCTGCTCTCCTTCAACGGGATTGAGGTCAAAGTCTGCGAGCCATGTTATCTCCATGTTTTCGGAAGGTTCAGCGTCTGAGCCGAGGATATCGTTATTTTCATCTGAGGTCTGTGCCTCTGTAACAGGCTGTTTATTGCTGCTGTCTTTTTTCTTGCTGCTGCATGAGACGGCAGACGACAGGACTGTGCAGACTGCGATGACCGCTGCTGACAGCCGCTTTGAATTATTCATGTATATAGCTCCTTTCATGACCGCTGATTTTCAAGTGCGGTATGAACCAATCTTTATTATACTCATTCCCTTGCCGCCTGTCAAGGCGGAAACTTTGGCTTACTATTTTTGGTCATGGAGTCGGAAAAAAGGAATATTTTGCAATTAAATGAAGATAAACAAAATGGCCTTTGTTAAAAAATGCCAAAAATGAGCGGCGTTATATGTCAAGTTGTTAAAAAATTGCGGAATTGAAGTAAAATTGCGTGACATTTCAACTGCTGTATGTTATAATGTAAACAAGGTTTTTATGCGGACAGATGACACGTCTGCACTACTATACAGAGAAAGGGATTTATAATATGGACAACAACAGATACGATTCACATCGTCCCCGCAAGAGGGTATCCCGTAAAACGCTGAGAAGAAGACAGTTTACCGCGCTTGCTATCATTGCACTTCTTATACTGCTGCTCATTCTCCTTATTGCTCATGCGTGCTCGGGCGACCCGAAAAAAGACAGCAAGGTCAAGAAAGCGACGACAACTACACAGCTAACAACGATAGTTACTACCACAGACCCTGCGATAACAACGACGGCAACAACTACAGCGGCATCTACAGACCCTGTAAACAAGAGCGATTTCCAGCTTGATAAATATTCCGTATACCTTGAGGTAGGCGAAACTGATACTCCTATGGTTCAGGCTTATCCCGACGGAGCAAGTGAAGCTGATGAGCGCTGGTCAACAGGCGATCCTACTATCGCAACAGTTGACAGCTACGGACATATCAAGGGTGTTTCGCCAGGTACCTGCTATGTTACATTAAGATCTGCACAGGATCAGAGTCAGGAAGTAATGATAAAGGTTACTGTCCGCGGCGATGGATCTGACGAAGATACAACATCTACGCCTCAGTCGAATAAGACTGAGGCTCCCGAGCCCCCTGTTTATGATACAGAGGGGCTTACTTATGTAGACGGGGTGCTGATAGCGAACAAGAGCTACAGCCTTCCTGCCACTTTTGCTCCCGGACTTGAACCTTTGTGCTATCAGCAGTTTCAGGCGCTTTCAAGTGCAGCTGCAAAAGAAAATCTGAGCATATACATCGGTTCGGGTTATCGTTCGTATCACGATCAGGAGCTTATCTATGACAACTATGTAGAGCGCGACGGCAAGGAAATGGCTGATACTTATTCTGCGCGTCCCGGATTTTCCGAGCACCAGACAGGACTTGTTATTGATGTGAATACCATTGACGATGCTTTCGGTGCTACTCCCGAAGCAGCATGGCTCGCTGAGCACGCACATGAATACGGCTTTATTATCCGCTATCCTCAGGGGAAAGAAGCGTATACAGGCTATCAGTATGAACCGTGGCATATAAGATATGTAGGTTCTGAGCTTGCAACAAAGCTTTATAAGAGCGGACAGTGTCTTGAAGAATACCTTGGCATTGATTCAGAATACAAATCATGATAGCTCCCCTGTCGATGACGGGGGCTTTTTTATTGACTAATGTATCAATATGTGTTAAAATCAGTATAAAGTGCAGCCGCTAAAGGCTGTGAGAATGTAAAGGCGGTGCGGTATGCCAAGATTTTTTACAAATGAAATAGATGAAAATAATATAATACTGACAGGCAGCGATGCAAACCATATCGGACGTTCACTGCGTATGAGGGCAGGCGAGGAGGTAACGGTCTGCTGCAACGGTGTGGACTATCACTGTACTATTTCGAGTATAACTGCTGACTCAGTCTATCTTGAACTTAAAGAAAAGCAGAGATGTGCGGCTGAACCTGACATTGAAGTAACACTGTTTCAGGCGGTTCCCAAGCTTGACAAATTGGAATATATCATACAGAAAAGTGTAGAATTGGGCGTAACAAGGATAGTTCCCGTGCTTACAAGGAGATGTGTTTCGCGCCCTGACAGCAAGGACTTTGAGAAAAAGAAGCTTCCGCGCCTTAACAAGATAGCCGAGGGTGCTGCAAAGCAGTCGGGAAGAGGTATAATACCCGAAGTAACGCCTATGGTAAGCCTTAAAGAAGCTCTTGACATGATGAAAAAGCTTGACAGGAATATCCTTCTCTATGAGGAGGAAGGAGGCGTTTCGTTCGGAGATGTGAAGCTTGACGGAGCTAAAAGCATAGGGCTTTTCATCGGAAGCGAGGGCGGATTTGACAAAGAAGAAGCAGAGGAAGCGGTAAAAATCGGCGCTTCACAGGTGTGGCTGGGCAAAAGAATTTTACGTTGTGAAACTGCACCAATAACCGCCCTTTCAATTTTGATGTTTTTAACAAATAATATGTAAAGAGTTGAAATTATAAAAAAAGTATGGTATAATAATTTCAGATTATCGTAATCCGTTCGCAAGCGGTTCGGTAAGTACTAATTCTTGCGGAGAAAAGAGGAAATTAAAATGAATAAGTTTTTAGTTGCTATTTTAACTGCTTCTGCAGCAGCTGCCGTTGGATATGTCGCAGCACAGGCTCTCAAAGATAAGAGTTCAGGTTCAGATTATGATGACGACGATTACGATGATTTCGATAACTTTGATACAGACGAGAGCATCGACTTCGAGATCAATGATGATACTGCAAGTGATGCTGCTGAGGAGATCAAGGACAAGGCAGAGGAAGTTGCAGAGGATATCAAGGACGCTGCTGAAGACATCGTTGATGATATCAAGGACTAATGATTTCTTAGGGAGCTTGAAAGCTCCCTTTTTTGTCTTTTTTTGTGAATATTCGTGCGGAAATGTGTTGAATATTGTGCAAGCCTACAAAAACAAAAAATTGCTATTGACAATGCAGACTTGTTTTGATATAATATAAAAGCTGTCTGTCAAGGACGAGAAAAATTGGTGACGAGGCGTAACTCAGTTT
>SFFP01000093.1 GCA_004556875.1 Ruminococcus flavefaciens | reverse complement strand
CGTAGCCTGCTGCAAAAAACATACCTATGACGGACGAGATAAGACTCATATATGTAAGAATAACCGTATAGTTATAATATCCAATCATTATCCAAACCTCAGAAAAGAAAATTGCCGATATAGTGCACTCTTATACGAGTATAACATACATTATAACATAAAATCAATAAAGTTTCAAGTATATTTTCGGATTTTCTCATATAGGCATTTTATGGGGTATTTTTCTTTCTGCCTCTTTTGGCTGTATTATTGGAATTTATTTTCTTTTTTACAGTTTTTTTGCCTGCATCTGATTTTCGTGAAGCAGGTTTCTTTTTAGCGCCGTTTTCGCGGTTTATCTTCATCTGTTTTTGTCTTGCGGTCTTGTCATCGAGGCGCTTGTAGGCTTCTTCATAGAAATATTCCTGCGAATTAAGCGGAGATTCGGGATTTCTGCGTTCATGGATATAGCTTCCGTCGCTGAGCATGATGCGAGCCTTGACGTTGTCTCTCATAAGTATGCGGAACATCTCGCGGATACGTCTTCTCAGGCGTTCGTCCTCTATAGGAGCGGCAACTTCTACGCGGCGTATAGTATTTCTGCTCATATAGTCAGCAGAGCCGATATATATTTTCTGTTCGGGACCGTCTGTGCCGAAAATGAATATTCGGCTGTGTTCGAGGAAACGTCCCACGATACTGCGGACGGTGATATTCTCGGTATATCCCTGTACACCTGCAATAAGACAGCACAGACCGCGGACTATAAGCTCTATCTTAACGCCTGCCTGCGAAGCTTCAACAAGCTTTTCGATTATGGCAGAGTCGTTGAGAGAGTTTATTTTTGCGGCTATATAGCCTTTTCCGCCGCTTTTTGCAATAGATATCTGTTCGTCCATCATTGCAAGTACCTGCGGTCTCAGCGCAAGAGGAGATACAAGCAGTTTATTTGTTTTTTCAACGAAAGTGCCGTTGAGAAGTCCTGCGAAAACAGCTTCTGCATCTGCGGCAATGTCCCTGTCTGCGGTGAGAAGCATAAGGTCAGTGTAGAGAGAAGCGGTCTTTTCGTTGTAATTGCCTGTACCTATCTGCGTTACATAGTCGAAGTTTCCGCCCTGTGCCTTTCGGGTAATGAGCAGGAGCTTTGAATGTGCCTTATATTCTTTAGGACCGTAAATGACCTTGACACCTGCCTCCTGTAACTGCTTTGACCATTCGATGTTGTTTTCCTCGTCAAACCGTGCACGAAGCTCTATCATGACAAGCACTTCCTTGCCGTTTTCTGCGGCTGTGCAGAGTGCATCTATTACCTTGCTGTTTCGGGCAAGGCGGTAAAGAGTTATTTTTATGGAAGTGACCTTAGGGTCGTTTGCACATTCCTGCAAGAGGCGTATGAATGACAGGTTTATTGACTCAAAAGGATAGCTGAGAAGTATATCCTTAGCCTTTACTTGTGCAAAAACAGGTCTTGTATCCGAAATTGCGGCAGGCTTGCGCGGTGAGCGCGGAACATAGTGCAGTTTAGGGTCGCTGTCGTATTCCTGCAATGTAAATAGATAGGAAAGGTCGAGAGGTATTCGTGATGTGAAAACGCGGACGTTTTTCAGCTTCAGCTTTTTGCAGAGGTAATCGAGGGCATCACGGCTGAAAACATCGGATATCTCAAGGCGTACAGGCGCAAGCTTTTTGCGCTTATCCACAAGCTCTTCCATACGCTGACGGAATTCAGGACCTCTTCCCGAAGCCATGATATCGGCGCTTCTTGTGACTCTTATGAGAGCGCGGTCTATGACCTTGTAATTCTTGAACATGAGGTGAGCGAATTTGAGAATGACTTCTTCTGCAAGAATAAAGCGTTTGCCGTCCTTTCCGAGGTGGATTATCCGCTCAGACGGAGTGATAGCCGCAGGGATTATTCCGATGGAGATGTCCTTTTTTGAGCCGAGCTGTACAACAGCGTATATCTCCTTATTTTTGAGGAATGGGAATGGCAGAGCGTCATTTACAACGACTCCCGAAATGAAAGGCTTCAGCTCACGCTTGAAGTACATTTCGAGGAAGGTCTGCTCGTCTTTTGAAGCTTTATCGAAGGATACGTGCTCAAAGCCGTAGGGAGCAAGCTCCTTCATGGTAGTCAGAAGAGCCTCTTCAACAGACGGCTGCAATCTGCGTACAGCTGTGAATATGGCGTCAAGCTGCTGAGAAGGAGTCATGCCTGAGAAGCTGTCCTTTTTTGTTTTTTTATCCTTTGCCTTATCTGTGACAGAGCCGACATGCACCATGAAGAATTCATCGAGATTGCTCTGGTATATTGCCGAGAAAGAGAGTCTTTCAAGGAGAGGAGTGTCGGGGTCAACAGCTTCTTCAAGGACTCTTTTATTGAATTTGAGCCATGAAAGCTCTCTGTTTTCAAGATATTCCATAAATGTCTCCTTATCAGTACTTGAATTGTCCGTTGCCGATGAATTCGCAGATGAGCGAATCGGGTGTGATATCCTTTTTATCTATAGGTGTGAGCTTTTCGAGAACAGCCACACACTCTTTTACTTCGGGAACGTCCATAAGGTCGTGGAGCTGTGAAAGAAGGTCATTGCGGTAAGCTGAAAGCTCATAGGACATGAAAGTGTCGATATCATAGTCCGAGCGGTATTTGTAAGGCATTATGTATTTGTTCTCGCCTGCCTCAACGCTGTGGAACATATTCATTGTTTCACGGAGAGAGCGTTTGCGGAAATTCTTATCGCGTATCATACGGCGCATAAGACGCACTCTTGACGGGTGAAGAAGTATATTCTCGCCCGAAATTCTTGTGCGGACGCTGACGTATATCTTGCTTATCATGCTGTCGGGAACGGTGATAACAGACGGATTGAGAGCGTGTATTCCCTCGAATATAACTATTTCGCCCTTGTTTCTCTTGAACATTTTTCCCGAACCTGAGCGTGTTGAGGTCTTGAAGTTATACTTAGGAAGCTCTATCTCACGACAGGCGCTTATCGCCTCTATCTGCTGATTGAGGAGCTGACTGTCCACACGGAGCGGTGATTCGAGGTCCATTTTTCCCTCTGCGGCGAGTGTTTTTTCAGCTTCTGTAAGCGGACAGAACCAGTTATCCATAGAAAGGGTATGTGTCTCATGTCCCATATCGTCGAGAAGTTTTTCTATCATCATAGCTGTAGTGGTCTTGCCCGAGCCTGACGGTCCTGACAGGAGTATTACAGGCTTTTCGTTGTGGTTTTCGGCAATATCGTCTGCAATTTTCTTTAATTTATAGAGGTAATCCTCATTTACAGACCTTACATATTCTTTAGGGTCTTTTTCTATTCCCTGATTGATCCTTGCTATTTCAATATTCATTAAGGGTCTCCTTTATTACGTATTTTTTATTATTCAGCAGAGCTTCGGCGGTTGCTCTCTTTTCAGCTCTGCGGCTTTCTGCTGTTATTTCAGCGTGAGAGCGGTCTCTTTCGGCAAAGCTTCAAGAGACTCTGCAATTATGTCCTGAACACTTTAAAGTATGACTACAGGTCAAAATTATTGTCCATAGCAAACCTCTTTTCTGTGTATTTATAATATTATATCACATTTTTTGCTTGATTTCAACCCGCTAATTTGGTATTTTTAACATTGATTTCAACAGGCTGTTTAATTATACGCGGAAAACTCTGCGAAATTAAACTTTTTGAGCGCTCCCCCTTGACAAATTGTAAAAACTGTGATAAGATTAATTTACAATATTCCGCAAAACGTCGATGAGGAAGGCTTTTCCGAAGCCGTTTCAGAGAGCAGCCGTCTGGTGCGAGGCTGTACGGTCAGGATATTACAGCACACCGCCTCTGAGTGCGCCCAATAAGCGTCGGGAGCTCCCGTTACAGAGCACTTGAGATACGGAGAAAGCTCCATGTGAATCAGGGTGGAACCACGGTAATTATCGTCCCTTATGCCTAATTACAGGCGTAAGGGACTTTTTGTTTAAGGAGGGGAATATGGCTGTTACATTGTATATAAAGCGTAAAGACGGTGCAATAACAGAAGAGGAACTGTTATCAGTAAAGGGCGTTGTTAAGGAACAAGGTGCTCCGATACAAACAAGAAATCCAATGACAGGCAAGACAATGACAGCATTTTCAAGTAATCAGTTGTTCTGGACATTTACCGAAACAAAAGGATTTATATTCAAAAAGCGCGAAGAAATACGCACCCCTGTCAGATACAGCAAACGTGGTTTTATATGTGTGGATTGTCACAGAGAAGACGCAGTTGATATGCTGAGACCGCTTGCAGAAGCCCTTAATGCTCAGATTTTTGATGAAGAAGACAATATCTGCTGATATGTGAGCTATTTTATTGCAAAGAAGGTGATGATGTGAGCAATATCAGGTATAATCCACAGGAAGAAGCATATGAGCTTCCATATAAGATATGGAATGAGATGATGACTGTCCGATTTTACACCGACAGCGAAGACTCCATAATGAAAGCTCTTTCCGATATCGCAAAAAAGCTTTCAAGGCTTGACAGCGGCAAGGGCACTATAGCAGGCATGCTTATTGACGAAGGCTATTACGAAGGCGCTGCTGCGGACGCTCTTGCAAAGATATTGAAGATAGAGAACGTTTACGTTGATATCGACGAGGACGAGACAGTTGTGTGCTTTGATACGGGTACGGACGATGGATATATGGAAAAATATGTCCATGTTGAGCTTTTCGGCGAGCTGTTTGAAATAACAGGCTGGGTCACATGAAATGGAATACACAAAGCGTAAGGATATCCGCGGCGCATGACAATACATGGAAAACGATGGATTATTCTGCGAGAAACAGCAGATCATCGTACAAACAATAAAAAATTATGCATCAGCATTATGAATTAATAAAAAGGAGAGATCACCATGATCAAATTAACATTAAAGGACGGCAGTATCCGTGAGATCGAAGCTGCTATGCCTGCAGGCGAAATAATCAAGGGCATCGGCATGGGTCTTTATAAGGCTGCCTGCTGTGTAAAGATAAACGGAGAAGTAAAGGATCTCCGCACTGTTATCGACAGCGACTGTGAATTCGAGGTATGTACATTTGATACTCTCGACGGTAAAAAGACACTCTGGCACACAGCTTCACATATCCTTGCACAGGCTGTAAAGAGACTTTATCCTTCAGCTAAGCTTGCTATCGGTCCTGCTATCGACAACGGCTTTTACTACGATTTCGACTTTGAAAAGCCTTTCACTCCCGAAGAGCTTGAAAAGATCGAGGCTGAGATGAAGAAGATCGTCAAGGAAGACCTTGAACTGGAGAAATTCGAGCTTTCACCTGCTGAGGCTGTTGCTAAGCTCAAGGAAATGGACGAGCCTTACAAGGTAGAGCTTTGCGAGGAGCACGTTGACAAGGGCGAGCCTATCTCATTCTATAAGCAGGGCGAATTTGTTGAC
Source organism: Ruminococcus flavefaciens (assembly GCA_004556875.1). GTDB lineage: Bacteria > Bacillota > Clostridia > Oscillospirales > Ruminococcaceae > Ruminococcus > Ruminococcus flavefaciens_S. The sequence continues at coordinate 1,628 of SFFP01000093.1, read as the reverse complement.
CTCTGTGCAGGTCCTCACCTTATGACAACAGGTCCTGTCAAGGCATTCAAGCTTCTCTCATGCACAGGTGCTTACTGGAGAGGAAACGAGAAAAACAAGATGCTGAGCCGTGTTTATGCTATCGCATTCCCTAAGGCTTCTATGCTTGATGAATACCTCAAGATGATCGAAGAAGCTAAGCTCCGCGACCACAAGAAGCTGGGCAAGGAGCAGGCTCTCTTTATGTTCGACCATACAGCTCCCGGTATGCCTTACTGGCTCCCAAGAGGCTGGAAGCTCTTCAACGCACTTCTTGAATACTGGAGAGGCGTTCACGAGGATCACGGCTATACAGAGATCTCAGGTCCTGTTCTTTCAAAGAAAGAGCTTTGGGTAACATCAGGTCACTGGGATCACTATCAGGACGGTATGTTCGTTATCCCGTCTGAGGAAGAGTCTGAAGTTTACTGTGCTAAGCCAATGAACTGCCCCAACGCTATCAAGGTATACATGAACAAGCAGCGCTCATATAAGGAGCTTCCTCTTAAATTCAATCAGGTAGACGTTATCCACCGTAAGGAAAAGTCAGGCGAGCTCAACGGTCTTTTCCGTGTACAGCAGTTCAGACAGGACGACGCTCATATCCTCGTTACAGAGGAGCAGATAGCTTCTGAGATCAACGATATCATGGATATCGCTACAGAGATATACAACACATTCGGTCTTGAATACAAGGCTGAGCTTTCAACTCGTCCTGACGACTTCATGGGCGATATAAAGGTATGGGACAAGGCTGAGGCAGACCTCAAGGCTATCCTCGAAGATAAGTACGGTCCTGACGGATACGAGCTCAACGAGGGCGACGGCGCATTCTACGGTCCTAAGATCGACCTCAAGATGAAGGACGCTATCGGACGTGAGTGGCAGATGGGTACTATCCAGCTTGACTTCCAGCTTCCTCTCAACTTCAAGATGAAGTACATCGCTTCCGATGGCTCAGAGAAGCAGCCTGTAATGATTCACAGAGCTATATTCGGTTCATTCGAAAGATTTATCGGTATTATCACAGAGAACTTCGCAGGTGCATTCCCATTCTGGCTCTCACCAATGCAGGTAGGTATCGTTCCTATCAGAACAGAGCATAACGAGTACGCTAAGAAGGTCGCTGCACTCCTCAAGAAGAATCACATCAGAGCAGAAGCTGACTATACAGACGACAATATGAAGAACAAGATCAGAAAGTTCAAGGACTTCAAGGATCCATATGTTGTCATCATTGGTGACAGCGAGGCTGAGAATGAGCAGGTTTCTATCAATATCAGAGGAAACAAACAGCTCAAGAACGTTCCTCTCGACAAGTTCATCGAGATGTGCAGAACTATGAACGAGGAGCACTCACTGGACATCATCGACACACTGTAATAAAGCCTTTAGTCGTCAGCCCTTAGCCCTTAGTCTGAGGGCGGCGGCTTTTATATCAATATTATTATAAACGGAGGGATTTTTATGAACGAGCTTTGCGCCATTATCAAGGACATGGTGATACCTAACTTTATGAACATAAGGACTTCACTGCGAACTTATGACAGAAATGCTCTTTGCTGCGGCTCTCCGTGCTGGAGATGGGCGTATCATGCCATACACTCTGC
>SFFP01000092.1 GCA_004556875.1 Ruminococcus flavefaciens | reverse complement strand
ACGGGACATACCTTGTATAAAGGCTTGCTCTGTACCTTTCTCTCCCATTTTCTTCCGATAAAATGATATTCTTCATTGGCACATTTATTTGCGGCAGCATAACATTCTTTGTGATGAGGTGTACCGCAGTCGGGGCAAACGACAATATTATCCTCAGCAGTAAACTTTTCACCGCATACAGGACATCTCTCGCCTATAAAATCCATATTCTGCCTCCTTTTTTCAATTACATACAAATACCTATATTATATTATACCACTTTCATGGGTTAAAAATCAAGTATTTTACCACAATATGCATCTTTTTATGCCGCAGGCTTTGAACCGCCGGCTTTTCTGCGCCGAAGCAATGCGTAATACGAACAATTTTTCACACACTTTTCTTTACCGCAGATCATAAGTAAAAATTATTCAAGAAAAAAATTGAAAATACTATGGTAATTTATATTCAGATGTGTTATAATATAGTGTATAGCTTTTTATGATTGGAGTGTAAGCTTAATGATATATAAACGGTCAGAACTGGGTAATAATATCGGATTTACTACTATAATCGACAATAAATTCAACACCCGTTCTCTCGCAGTGTATTTTCTGACAGAGCTTAGTGATAAGACCGCTGCCGTAAATAATCTCGGCACGAGTATCCTCACCGTTTCAAACAAGAGATACAATACCTATGCACAGCTGTGTGAAAAGCTTTCTGAGCTTTACGGTGCAGGACTTGGGTCTGTTGCAAGAAAAAAAGGTGATGCACAGATACTCGGATTGAGAGCCTCATGGCTCGACAATAAATACGCCATCGACAACGAAGACATAAACGGTGAGATGAGGCAGGTAGTACACGATTGCCTTTTTGAGCCGAATGTGTGCGGAAACGCTTTTGACAGCGATTCCTTTGCCATGGTGAAAAAAGACCTTATCGACAGAATTGACGGAGAGCTTAATCAAAAGCGCAGCTACGCCATTTCCAGGGCTTCTAAGATAGCTTTTCGCGGCGAACCTGCCGAATGTACAGGCTACGGAAGCCGTGAAGCCGCTGTTTCTGCTTCTGCCGAGGACGCATACCGCGCTTACTGTGAGCTTCTGAAAACTGCTCAGATCGAGATATATTATGTTTCCCCTCAGGAAGACGACTCGTTTGCGGAAATGTTCAGCGCAAGCTTCAAAAATATTGTCAGAGCGCCTAAAACTTTAAGTATCCGCAATCACAGTCCTCTAAAATCAGAAGTTGCAGAAGCTTCTGAGGAATTCGACGTAAATCAGTGCAAAATGGTAATGGCTTACAAAACTGATTCAGATGACAGATATGCACTGAAAATGCTTAGTATAATCTACGGCGAAATGCCGTTTTCAAAGCTTTTCCTCAATGTCAGGGAAAAGCTCAGTCTGTGCTATTACTGTACAAGCACATCAATATCGGCGAAGGGAACATTCTTTGTCGACAGCGGCGTTGAGCGCGGCAATATCGACAAAGCTCGCGGCGAGATAACCGCTCAGCTCGAAGAGATAAAAAAAGGCAATATCACCGACGAAGAGATAGAAAATTCGCTTATGGCTCTTGATAACGCCATTTTACAGATAGGCGACACTCCTTCATCTTATATAGGCTGGTTCTTTGAATGCTTCAGCGACGGAAAGCTTATGACTCCTGAGGAACACTTCAAAGAATTCCGGAATGTTACCAAAGAACGCATAATAAAGGCAGCAAATTCGCTGAAGCTGGATACTGTTTATCTCATGCTCGATAAGGAGGGAAATGAATGACAAAGAAAGAAGTCCTTACGAGTTCACGTACAGGCGACAGCTGTATACACGTAAAGCACAAAAGCGGACTTGATATATACATCTGCGAAATGAAAGGCTTCAGCAGTATCGAAGCTCTTTTCGGAACTAAATACGGCTCTGTGAATACCATGTTCAAAACAGCCGCAGACAAGGATTATACCACAGTCCCTGAGGGGATCGCCCATTTCCTTGAGCACAAGCTCTTTGAGAATGAGGACTGCGGAGTTTTTGAACTTTACGCCAGAACAGGCGCTTCGGGAAACGCCTTTACAACTTTCGATAAGACCTGTTACCTTTTCAGCTGTTCAAAGAATTACGAAGAAAATCTGAGAATACTGCTTGATTTCGTACAGAAGCCGTACTTCACAAAGGAAAACGTGGACAAGGAAATGGGAATAATCGGTCAGGAGATAAAAATGACCAACGATAACCCCGAATGGCGCGTTTTCTTCAATATGCTGAGAGGTATGTATCACTCTCACCCTGTTAAGATCGATATCGCAGGCACTGTTGAAAGCATCTCTCATATAGATGCCGACCTGCTTTACAAGTGTTATGACACTTTCTATAACCTTAACAATATGGTGCTGTCCATTGCAGGAAATATCAGTGCGGACAAGGTGCTTGAAATATGCGATGAATGTTTGCGTCCATGCACTGACAAAGGTCTCGAATCGGTATTTCCTGACGAGCCTGACGAGATAGTTCAGTCTGAAATACGCGAAAAACAGCCTGTTGGTGCTTCTATTTTCAATTTCGGATACAAGTGCACAGCAAAACAGGGACTTGAACGCCTTAAAGACATCGCTGCAGCTTCTACAGCTACTTCCCTGCTCACAGACCCTGCACTGCCTATGTGTGAAAAACTTCTGAAGGAAGAAGTTATAAACTCAACATTCGGCGGAGAGGTATTCTACGGCGACAGCTATTTTACTGTGATATTTTCGGGAGAGTCCGACAAGCCCGAGGTCATAAAAGAAGCTTTATTTGCTGAAATAGAGCGCCTTTTGAATGAGGGCATCAACGAAAAAGACTTCCAGAGAATAAAGAAATCATCATACGGAAATCTGGTGCGTGAGCTAAACAACGTTGAAGCTGTGGCTAACCTGATGCTTAATTCCCACATGGAAGATGTAGGACCATATGACGCTATACAGGTCCTTTCCGATATGACAAGCAGTGACGTTATTGACTTCATGCGCAGAGAGCTTATCCCTGACAGAAGCGTAATGTCTGTAATAGAAAAGGAGGTATAAAAAAGGTGGCTGAAATTATTGATGCAATAATATCATATTTTAAATAAATACGGAAAAATAAGATATGCTTAATGAAAGGAGCATAACATTAATGACAACAGAAACACTCTTAGACCCAAACGAAATACAATTCCCTGAACTTGGCTGGAAATTCCACATTGACCCTACTGCTTTCACCGTATTCGGAATACAGATACAGTGGTACGGAATTATCATAACCTTAGGTCTTATCCTTGCACTTGTATACTGCCTGCCAAAGATGAAGCGCTTTGGTCTCGACTCCGACAGAACTCTCGATGTTGTGATCGGCGGTGTTCTCGGCGGTATCGTCGGAGCGCGTATTTACTACGTTCTCATGCGCTGGGACGAATACAAATGGGACTGGAAAGCCATTATCAATACCCGAAACGGCGGTCTTGCCATTTATGGCGGTCTCATAGGTGCTATACTGGTGGGACTTATAATCTGTAAGGTGCGTAAAGTAAAGATACTCCCCATGCTTGATGTGACAGTGCTCGGTTTCCTTATCGGACAGGGCATCGGACGCTGGGGCAACTTCATAAATCAGGAAGCCTTCGGCACTAACACCGACTCATTTCTCGGAATGACAGGCGGTACTATACAGCGTTCTATCAGTGACAGTATGCAGATAGGCGGAGATCTGTATCAGGAAGGTGTAAATATGCTTTGGGAAAAGCCTGTTCACCCATGCTTCCTCTACGAATCCGTATGGTGTCTGCTTGGATTTGTCATTCTTGCATTCTGGTCTAAGCGCAGAAAATACGACGGACAGATATTCCTCATGTACCTTGCATGGTACGGCGCTGAGAGATTTTTCATTGAGGGGCTCCGCACAGACAGCCTTATGCTCGGAAATATCCGCGTATCACAGGCGCTTTCGGCTGTAATATTCATTGTTTCCGTAATACTTCAGATAATATTATTCGCAAAGAGAAAACGCGATCCCGAAAGCTTCGTACTCTATGCAAGCACAGAAGAGTCCCACAAGCTCATTGAGGAATCACGCAGAAATCGCATGGGTATCAAGGGTGAGGACGCTAAAACAGGAAGTCACGAAGAGGACGATGATGACCTCGATATCTTCAATGATGATGACGATGATTTCGATGAGAGCGAACTCGATGATGACGACGATCTTGACGATGAAGATTCTATCCTCGGCAAAGATAATGACGAGGACGATGATGAGGATAATTCACCTGCTGAACCAGCAGTTAAATCAGAGAATGCCAACGAGGACGAAAAGTCCGATGAAAATAAGGAGGAAAATTAAATGGCACAGTTAATCGACGGAAAAGCAGTTTCCGCAGCAGTAAAAGCTGAGGTAGCAGAAGAAACAGCTAAGCTCAGAGAAGAAAAAGGTCTCAAGGTAGGTCTTGCAGTAGTTATCGTGGGAAACGATCCTGCTTCAAGAGTTTACGTCAACAACAAGAAAAAGGCTTGCGAGGCTGTAGGCTTCCAGTCATATGAGTATGCACTCGACGAGTCAACAACTCAGGAACAGCTCCTTGACCTTGTAAATGTACTCAACCGCGACGACAGAGTGAACGGCATACTCGTTCAGCTCCCACTTCCAAAGCATATCGACGAAAAGGCTGTTATCAACGCTATTTCCCCTGACAAGGATGTTGACGCTTTCCACCCTATCAATGTAGGTAAGATAATGATAGGCGAATATTCATTCCTCCCTTGCACCCCTGCCGGTGTTATGCGTCTTATCGAAAGCACAGGCACTGATATCACAGGCAAGCAGTGTGTAGTCATCGGAAGAAGCAATATCGTCGGCAAGCCTCAGGCTATGCTCCTTCTCCAGAAGAACGGCACTGTTACTATCTGCCACTCAAAGACAAAGAACCTCAAGGAGATCTGCCTCGGCGCTGATATCCTCGTAGTTGCTATCGGACGCGCTAACTTCGTTACAGGCGACATGATAAAGGAAGGCGCTGTAGTAATAGATGTCGGCATGAACCGTCTTGAAAACGGCAAGCTCTGCGGAGATGTTGAGTTTGAGTCTGCTGAAAAGAAGGCTTCATACATAACACCTGTTCCGGGCGGAGTTGGTCCTATGACAATTGCAATGCTTATGAAGAATACCCTTACAGCTGCAAAACAGCAGGCAGGTATCGAGTGATCAGTGAGTAGAAAGTAGTGATCAGTCAGGAACGGCGCTCTGCCGTTCCTTTTTGTTTTGGGCGGCGGCTGTTAAGCCGGACATATTTTTTGCACGGCTTGATATTGATTTTTTCTTAATATAATGTTATAATTACTTTTGTATTGCATAATTACAATAGACAAACTGAAAGGACAGTGTTTATATGAAAACTGAAAACAAGTCAACTGCCGAAAGAGGCGGATTCGGCTCTAAGATAGGGTTTGTTCTTGCGGCGGCAGGCTCAGCAGTCGGACTGGGCAATATATGGCGTTTTCCATACCTCGCAGCAAAATACGGCGGCGGAATTTTCCTGCTGGTCTATCTGATCTTCGCAATAACCTTCGGCTTTGCACTCATGCTCACCGAGATCGCTATCGGCAGAAAAACAGGCAAAAGCGTTATCGGAGCATACAAGGCTGTGGACAAGCGCTTTTCACTTCTCGGACTGCTTGCGGCAGTCATACCTGCGCTTATCCTACCCTATTACTGCGTTATAGGCGGCTGGGTACTGAAATATATGTCGGTATTCGTAACAGGCGGCGGCGCAAAGGCTTCAACAGCGGAATACGTCACGGCTTCGGGAGATAAAACCGGATTTTTCGGGCATTTTATCGGACTCTTCTCACAGCCCACCATATTCTTCATCATATTCCTGCTTCTTACCTCAGTTGTAGTATTTCTCGGTGTTGAAAAGGGTATCGAAAAGGTAAGCAAGTTTCTCATGCCTGTGCTTCTCATACTTATCATAGGAATATCCGTGTATACACTTACACTTGACGGTGCAGGAAGCGGACTTAAATACTACCTGCTCCCCGATTTCACGGACTTTACTGCTTCAAAATTCCTGCGCACCATTGCCGCAGCCTGCGGACAGCTCTTTTACTCAATGTCCATAGCTATGGGTATAATGGTAACATACGGCTCATATATGCGTAAGGAGGACTCTATTGAAAGCTCTGTACGCCAGATAGAGATATTCGATACTTTAGTCGCATTCCTTGCAGGTATGATAATCGTTCCTGCTGTATTTATCTTCTCAAACGGCGACAGCTCTGCTATCAACGCAGGTCCCGGACTTATGTTCGATACTCTCCCAAAGGTATTTGCTGATATGCCTGCAGGACAGGTCATCGGAGCGGCGTTCTTCATACTCGTTGCACTTGCCGCACTAACCTCCTCTATCTCACTTATGGAAACTGTTACGGCAGTAGTCATCGAAAAGTTCAGATTAAGCCGTACAAAGAGCTGTATCATAGTTATCGCAGTAACATTCCTGCTTGGTATGCTCTCTGTACTCGGCTACAGTGTATGGTCTGATATCACCTTATTCGGTATGCAGATACTCGACTTCTTCGACTTTATCACAAACAATATCATGATGCCTGTACTCGCTTTCCTCACCTGTATCCTCATCGGATATGTGGTAAAGACAAAATATGTAGAGGAAGAGGTAATGCTCGCCGAAAAGCGTTTCCGCTCAAAGCTCCTCTACAACGTGATGATAAAGTGCATCTGCCCTGTTTGTATGATAATGATACTCATTACGCCTTTTGTAACCGAAATATGATATCAAGCTCCCTGTTCATAAGAGCAGGGAGCTTTCTTTATAAAACGTTCACTTTTCATATTGTCAGAAAATGCAAAAAATTATACACATATTCCTATATTTACTGCAAATTGCTACATTATTCCAAAGCTATTGACTTTTAAAAAAATAACGTGTAGAATAGAAATGTATGAGTTTAAATATTGCTATTTTTCGAAGATTATCAAGCTAAACAAAGCCACGAAAAATAAGCAAATGATTTTACAAAAGGGTGGTATATTTGGTCTTCAGCAGTCTGGAATTTATTTTCATCTTTCTGCCTGTTTTCATGATAGCCTATGCGCTGTCAAAAAAAGAGTACCGTAATTTCGTTTTACTGGCAGGAGGCATTA
>SFFP01000091.1 GCA_004556875.1 Ruminococcus flavefaciens | reverse complement strand
GCCAGCCAGTTGTGTTCCTGGACGCAGACCATAGTTGGTATGTCCTGTGTCTCCTCCAAATTCTGTTTGGAGGCTTCTTTCGCTTCTTCGTATTTCGAACTCATATTCCATATTCTCCTTCCTGTATTTCGCTTCGTGCAATTTATTGTCACGGCACCTACGTCCATTTGGGCAGGTGTATGTGATGTACTTCCGGCTGTCCTCCCACCGAACATCATAACCCATTTGCTTCATGTAGAAGCGGAATTGTTTCTTTGACTTTGCTCTTTTCATGACCATGTCTATTGTATTGATGAGATTCATTTTCCAACTCTCACCTCGCATTGCAACACGGTACTCTCCGTTAGTGATACCATTACTCTGCTTGTGAATCTCAGATTTGCTGAGAGTTGTCACGCCATTCTTCTGACAAATTTCATCGCTAAGCTGCCGCAGCTCTTGCAGTGTGAACTTGTTTGAGTGGTACTTCAGACCTGTCTCGGCGTTGACTGCATTGAATATGAAGTGCGAGTGTATATGGTCTGCGTCGGTATGAGTTGCCACCACAACTTCGTGTCCTGGGAAGGCTCTCTCCGCAAACTCAACTGCTATTTTATGTGCAAGAGCTGGCTCTATCTTGTAGCCGCTGGGGTGAGACTGGACGAAGTGATAGTACTTCACACCGTCTGTCTTTCCGTACATCTCCCTTGTGTTTTTGAACTCCTGGTAGGCAGTCGGCAGCGAACAGTTGAGAGCTGTCACATATTTCTTGCCCTCGGTCTTGTCGTCTCGGCAGATGTAGTCGAGACTTTTCTTTCCGCCGCCACCGCCTTTCGTGCTTATCGCTGTGACCGTCGCCACTACTTCACCTCCCGAAGCAGCTGACCTATCAACTCTGTTACCTTCCTGTGCTCATCGAGGAGCGGCTGGAAGTTGACTGCGGTCAGCCTGTCCATGTTTGCAAGTGTAGCGATCTGATTGAGGTTTCGTCCGATAGCTTTCTGCTGCCGAACTATCTCGTCGATACCGTTTGCAACAACAATTTTTTTACCGAGAGCACACCGCATTACGAAATCATTCAGCTTCAAGCCGTGCCTCTCAGCCAGTTCGTGGATACGCCTGCTTTCTTCCTCTGTGCAGCGTATCGCTATGGTTGTGTTTCTCCGTCTCATAGAATCCCTCCTTTTCTTCCGTTTTGTAAAATGTTTCGGCGTGCCGACAATTATACTTCCTGTCCGTAGGGACTATGCGGAGGCACAATTGGGAGCGGCGGCTCGCCGTAAGTGGGTTCGGGCTTCTGCCCGACAAGCAAAGGCGGCAGGCGGAATGCCGGCAGCTATGCTTGCCGGCTTTTCTGAGCCGATTTTTTCGGGAACCGCCACTTCTTCTACCTTCGCAAATAATTCCGTAACGTTTCGTTACTGTTTTATTCGCCACACTCGCTCGACGTTGCGCCACAATCGCTTTCACTGCCGCAGGTGGGATAAATACCCGATTTGTGTATCGGCGGCAAATTTGGGCGTTTTTGTGTTCACGGCTGAAACGGCTCGACTTCAATACCTTGCTCCGCTAACTTTTCTGTGATTCGGTTCGCTGCCCACTCAATAAGTTTATCACCAACAGGGACAGCAATTGTTTTAACATCACTGGCAGAGGGAGTATCGGTTTGCGAAGATATATCAGCGTTTGAAGACGTTTCAGGGACGGCAGGGGCACCACTTTCAGGGTACAGTAATTTACTGCCACTGCTGTCCCTATCAGCTTCGTAACGTACACAGATACTGCGAGTGCCGTTACTTTTTGTTTTGCCATAGCTGATACCGAGCGAGTGAACTTCTTCATCGTGCTGCAATAGTTCACGGTACATCCAGTTGTTTTTGAATTCCTCTGACGGAAACTTTTTGCATAACAGTTCACACAACTCAGACGCACTTCCGCGGAACTCTTTTTGCTCCAGCATAAAATCATGTATCACAGACGGGAAGTTATCAGGCTTGTCCTCGGGCGGCTTGTCAAGCAGTTTCCACTTTGCTCCGTCCCTGATAACATTTATGTCGAGCGACGGTGCTCCGCGACCACTGATGTTCAGAACAGCATTATTGCTGTCTCCGTTTCTCTGAAGTACAAGACAACCATCTGATGCCCCGGGGATACCATTTGTACCAAGTATCATGTTGTTCGGATTGGAGTCCTGCTGCTTTCTGTTGTGATGAACAAGAATAATTGCGATGCCTAACTCGTCTGCAATTGATTTAAGAGTTGAAACGTCCTTGTAATCACTTCCGTACTTCATATCAACTGTATCGCGCACCTTTTGTAGAGTGTCGATGACTATCAGCTTCAGGTCTGCGAATGTTTCCTTGCACTTGCGAAGATCATCTTCGAGACCGTTACCGAGAGTGTTGACGAGCAAAACGTATTGCAGGTTATCCGTCGGCTCATCTGTCAGCTCATACATTCGCGTCTGCAAATTGTCAGACGTATCTTCAAGTGCCATGTACACAACATGACCTTGTTCAGTTTTGCGTCCGAGAAACTTTTCACCTTTGGCAATCGCAAGACACATATCCATCATCATCCATGATTTACCTATCTTCGGATCACCTGACAGTACATGGAGACCGGGATAGATCATTTCGTCAACGATGAAGCGTCTCTTTTTCATCGGAGTGTTCATGATCTCGACGCTGCTTTTGAACTCGATTTCGACTCGTTTTGTCAATAAAAATCATCCTTTCTTCATAAAAATGTGGGAGCAGTATCCTTTATGCAAATCGACCTGGTTTTTGCATAAGTTTTTGACTGCTCTGAAACGATTTCCAAAACACAAATTCTTTTTTATGAGAACCGACCTTTTCTCACAGCAAACTGATATTGACCGCAAAGCGCATAGAATAGAGCTTTGCAGACATTTCAACTCAAAACTGCCAAGCTAACAGTTTTGAATGTTTTTCAGTCAAAAATGAGCGTTTCGGAATGAAAATGTGGGAGCAGTATCCTTATTGCATTTTGGCAGGTTTTGTGATATACTTTTAGCAGGTGGTGAGATCATGAAGTACAGGATATATGATCTGTCCGTCAGAGCAATGCTCAACTACTCCAAGCCTGACGGCATAAGATACAAAACCATTATAGATAAAAATGCACTGCGGAGCTGTCTGAAACACTCCGCACACGAGCAGGACGACAACGCACTTTTCTATCAGATAATGTGCGTGCTCCACGGTGACGATTTCAAATATGACGGTGCTGACCTTGTGACGGACCTGTCCGATGTTATTTTTTACGCAGACTTCTCACGGGTGTTTGACCGTGACGCTTCGCACCCTTACTATGCACAGCTACAAGAGAAGGCTGCCGCTCTGTTTACGAACAGAGGTGTGGAGATAGACTTCGGCAACGGTATGCACAAGTACGTTGCGTTTGAGCGCTCTGCAAGCATGAGCAGAAATGCTGTGCTGTCATTTATCCGTGAAGACATTTTCTGGAAGGTCACCGAGCGCATTCGTCTCGGCATGGAGATAACCAAGTGTCAACTCAGCAAGCTGTACGCATACAACGGACTTATGCTCTCAGGCGGCATTCGTGTTGACGGAATAAACCTCGACAAGCCTCACAGAGTTATTGTTGTGGATAATCAAAAACACACTGTTCATGACACAGATGTTATCACTGTTGAGGACGACGGAAGCGACAATGCTGTGCGAAAGTATCACCGTGTTGAGTGCAGGGAGAGTGTTGATATTCTCGGATATGACGGCGAAGGAGTTATCTCCAAAGAGTTCGCCAAGGTCATCAATAAAAAGTTAGGCGGCGAGCATACCTCGTTTCAGATACGACTGCCGTACATCAAGGGAATGCTGCATCAAGTTGACATTCACGACTTTTTCAAGAGCGCAGGAGTTGCAACGCTGACTGACATCTGGGGCGTTGAACACAAGGTCGCTGATGTTGACATAATTCTCACCAGGAGTATGTTCAAGGGCTACGGCTGGCTCTGCGACAACAATATGAGCTGGGACGATTACTGGAACGCTTTCCGCAGGTACAAGCACGCTCTGTACATCTCTGGTGTGAGCAAGGATAGTCCGCAGAAGTTCACGGAGCTGAACTATCAGTTTCTCAATACTCTTTCAATGACAGCGGACGAGTTCCGACCGCTTGATCTGCCGCTGTCATTCCCTGAGAACGATAACCGCCACTGGCTCACCAAGGAAACTGAACGTGAATATTACAGGCTTTGCACTGACAGGGAGTACCGCCTGAGCTTTTTCACAAGCAAAAAACATAGTCGTGGTACTAAAGAATATCACCTCAAAAAAATACTGGAGAAAAATCCGAAGTTCATTGCCGAGCCTGTTTACGCTGACAGATTGAAGTCACGGGCGCAGGCGGTGCTGAAGCAGTACGCTCTCGGACGTCTTATCGTTGCTGGCGACAATCGCTACCTCTCTGCAGACCTTCTCGGCTTCCTTAGAAGTTTTATTCCTGCCAAAGCGAAAAGAAATACAAGTCAGCGTAACTTCTTCAACGGTGCAATACAAAGTGAATTTGAGAAGAATGCTTTCTATGCTCCGTCCATGGCGTATTCGTACAGCAATGAGTGTACGCTTCTGCGTAATCCACACATTTCCCGAAACGAAGAGGTTCAGCTGCAAGTCTATCCCGACGTTGAGAATATGAGGAAGTATTATCTCAGCCACCTCACCGATGTTGTTATGGTGAACTGGGACTCGCTGACTGCGGAGCGTCTCGGCGGTGCAGACTTCGACGGCGACATGATAAAAACTATCTCGGATCCTATCGTAAACCGCTGTGTGAAACGCAATTCAAAGGCTGAGACTCCGCTGTTGAAGATTCCAAGTGCTGAGCCTGTTATCCGTGATGCAACCGACTGGCAGGCGCGCTTTGAAACGGTCAGGAGCACGTTTTCTTCACGAGTTGGACAGATCTCAAATGCGGCGCTGAACAGAAGTATTATCGCATACAATGAGAACTCCGACGACGAACTTCGTGACAAATGCCGTGAGGAGACAGAGACACTTGCTATCCTTACAGGACTGGAGATAGACTCAGCAAAGAGCGGTGTGAAGCCTGATCTGACGGAATATCTCGGCACTAAGACTGTCGCCAAGAGCAAGTTCCTGAAATACAAGAGCCTGCTTGAAAAGAGCGAGGGTCGACGTGCGTGGTACGAGCCGACCTTCGAGGAGCAGTTTGAGAAGTTCTTCGCTGATACCGATTGGAACAAGGTTGACTCCAATGTGGAGCGTCTGCCGTATCTTGCGTATATGCTTGGAAAGAACACGAAGACTATCGTTGACAAGCCTGCCGATGACAGCGATCTTTTCACATTTGCCGCTGATGAGAACTGGAAGGACAAGCTGAACGGCGATAAACTGGAAAAGCTGTCTGCTCTTATTACTGACTATGAACGCTGTCTGTCACGCATCAGAGCTTGCGGTCAGACGGTCAAGGACAGGCAGCGCAGGAACGACATTCAGCGAATTCTGTACAGCCGAGGTCAGGATCGTGAATACGACGCAGATATGCTGTATACACTGTTTCAGGGTATACCCGCCGAGAGGATAACTGCTATCAGGCAGGAACTTCAAGCTAAGAACTGGCACCTTACTCCGAAAGAACAGCGTGAAGATTTTCTCGCAGACTTGATACCTGAGCTTGAACGGTATTATCCGCTTTTCAGTGATTTCCGTTTCGGAGGATACCGTGTTCTCATTGATCTCATAGCTGACATTGACGATGAAAACAACCTCACGGACAGGAAGCGTCTTATCCGCACCGGTGATTCGCCTGAGTTCATACGGCTTATGGAGGCTTTTCTCAATAAATCCGTGAATGTGTATTACCGTGACGCAGTTGCTGGCGAGTGCCGAAAGCTGATTGAAGCCTTAATGAAGCCTGATGAAGCAGTCAGGTACATAGTTGCTCTGGGCAAAAGAAAAGTGCTCTTCGATCTGCTGCTGGACAGGATCGAAAAGCACGTCAGGAGGGTGAAATAATGGTGAACGAAATCGAAGAATTCAAGGCTTACACGGGCAAGCCTGTTTACAAGTGCAGCGGCAAGCGGGACCTATCCTTCCTCGGACGTTTCAGCTTTGAGATGATGAAGGACTTCACGGGTCTGAGCCGTGTGCTGACTATTATCGCTCGAGGATATATGTTCAAAAACGGCGCTCCCGATGTGAACTTTGCACGGCGAGCTCTGTGTGCGTGGTGCAGTATCCCCGACAAAAAAACTGCCGCTCCGAAGGAGGAGTGGCAGTTCAGGACTGATTTCAGTGATCTGCATGAAGAGTTTCCCGAATTGGTGGATAAGACTGGAAAAGGCTGGTTTTACAGGCACGTTCACAAGGTTGAAAGGTTCATTGCCAAAAACAGCGAAAACATGAGCAAGACTACTCTCTCCAACGCTGAGCCGCTGAAAACAAAATTTGATGCTGCTTGGAGAGATAAAGTGAAGCAGTATCAGGTGTCGCTCTACTCGCCCGAGACCAAAGGTGCGTGGGTGCTGCGGTTTGATGATGTGATTGCGGACGCTCTGGAGCTCGGACCGCTGGCGGATAAGACTATTTCCTTTTCTGAAGTAGAAAAGGAGTGGATCAAGGCTCTGCTGCCTGACGGTCTGCCGTATGAGGTGGCTGAAACCGTTATCGCTTACTGCATAGCCAACAAGCCTGATGACTCGGACTACGTTATCCTTCCCGTCTCAAACTTTGACGCTTACTTCGGCAACACCAGCTTTAGTCACAAGTGGCTCAATTTGTTCCCTGATACTCTGCTTGAACGTGATAAGCAGAGCTTTGGGGTGTGTAGGGTTAATCTCTCTTTTGCATGGCACGGCACACGTTGAGTGTGTGGTTTTGATGTTGCCTGGAAAGTTATGTGGCACTTTTTCTCTTGTGTAGGATTATGTAGGAATATGTAGGTTCGAACTTACTTTAGCCTTTTAATGCTTGCAATTCACTAATATTTTTTTCATCTGCATAACTAATTAGCAAATCTATCGTATTTCTGAATAGCTTTTTACATTTTTTATCAAATCGTGTATCCTTCAACTGGAATTGTCAAGAAATGTGCAGTCGGAGAATACCCAAAATCTGAAATAGACAGGTATCAGGCGGCGTGATGAGAGATCTGTTTTGAAGTTCTTAGTG
>SFFP01000090.1 GCA_004556875.1 Ruminococcus flavefaciens | reverse complement strand
CCTCTTACCTTGTCGATCTTATCGTACTCGATCTCAGGGAAGATGAGCTGTTCTTTGATACCTGTTGAATAATTGCCCTTGCCATCAAATGAATTTGCGCTGATTCCTCTGAAGTCACGAACTCTTGGGAATGCTACATTGAAGAGCTTGTTTACAAATTCATACATTCTCTCGCCTCTGAGAGTTACTTTAACGCCGATCGGCATACCCTCACGAAGCTTGAAGTTAGCTACTGACTTCTTAGCTCTGCACACTACAGGCTTCTGACCTGTGATAGCAGCAAGATCAGTCATGATAGCATCTATAACCTTTGCGTTGTCCTTTGCTTCACCTGCGCCGACATTGATTACTACCTTGTCCAGCTTTGGGATCTGCATAACACTCTTATAGTTGAACTTCTTCATAAGTGCAGGAGCAACGTCGCTAACATAAAAATCCTTTAAACTTGCCATGTCGTTTCTCCTTTACTATTATTCAAAAGACTTGCCGCACTTCTTGCAAACGCGGAGCTTCTTGCCGTCTTCTACAACGTGACCTACTCTTGTAGGCTTGCCGCACTTAGGGCAAACGAGCTGTACCTTGCAAGCGTAAACAGGAGCCTCAGTATTGATGATGCCGCCCTTTTCGCCCATTCTTGTTGGCTTTACGTGCTTTGTGATCATGTTGATTCCCTCAACGATGACCTTGTCTTCCTTAGGGCTAACTTCTACGACCTTACCTGTCTTTCTGTCGCCCTTGCTGTCGAATTTATCCTCATACTTGCCGGTGAGAAGGATTACAGTGTCACCGGTTTTTACGTGTACTTTACTCATAATCGAATGACACCTCCATTAAAGAACTTCTGGGGCAAGGCTCAGGATCTTTGTATACTCCTTTTCACGGAGCTCCTTAGCAACAGGTCCGAAAATACGGGTACCCTTTGGGTTCTTGTCTTCCTTAATAATAACAGCAGCGTTCTCATCGAAACGGATGTAAGTACCGTCCTCTCTTCTGAGACCCTTTGCTGAACGAACGATAACTGCCTTTACAACATCGCCCTTCTTTACAACGCCTCCGGGTGTTGCTTTCTTAACGGAAGCAACCACTACATCGCCGATATTTGCATATCTTCTGCGTGTACCTCCCAGAACTCTGATACACATAAGCTCCTTAGCGCCTGTGTTATCAGCGACTTTAAGATAAGTCTGCATCTGTATCACAGCGAGTTCCTCCTTTCAAGCTTTAAGCTTCTATCAAAATTACTTAGCCTTTTCAATGATATTTGTTACACGCCATCTCTTATCCTTTGAAAGCGGACGTGTTTCCATAACCTCAACGCGGTCACCGATTCTGCACTCATTGTTTTCATCGTGAGCCTTAAGCTTAACGGTACGCTTGATGATCTTTTTATAAAGCGGGTGTTTAACGTTATCAACGATAGCAACTACGACGGTTTTATCCATCTTATCGCTTACAACCTTACCTACTCTTGTTTTTCTAAGGTTTCTCTCAGTAGACATTAGCTAAATCCTCCCTTTCTTACTGCTGCGCAGCAAGCTCTGCCTCACGCAGAGATGTCTTGATGCGTGCAATATCCTTTTTAACAGCCTTGAGTCTTGCTGTGTTATCAAGCTGATTGATAGCCAGCTGGAAACGGAGAGCAAAAAGCTCTTCTTTAAGGCTTGTGAGCTTTTCGTTGAGCTCATCAACTGACATTTCTCTGATTTCTGATGCCTTCATTACTGCTCAACCTCCTGCTCTGCTTTAGTTACGAACTTACACTTGATAGGAAGCTTGTGCATAGCAAGACGCATAGCTTCTCTTGCAGTTTCCTCAGCAACGCCCTTGATCTCAAAGAGAACACGGCCCGGCTTAACTACTGCTACCCAGTACTCTGGTGAACCCTTACCTGAACCCATTCGAGTTTCAGCAGGCTTTTCTGTGATCGGCTTGTCAGGGAATATCTTGATCCAAACCTGACCGCCTCTCTTTATATAACGAGTCATAGCAATACGGGCAGACTCGATCTGGTTGGATGTGATCCATGCAGGCTCAAGTGCCTGAAGACCGAAATCACCGTAAGTTACCTTATTTCCTCTGTATGCCTTACCCTTAAGACGTCCTCTGTGGACTCTGCGGTATTTAACTCTCTTTGGAAGAAGCATTACTGGTTACCTCCTTCTCTTTTAGCGTCACGATTGAAATTTCTGTTTCCGCCTCTTCTGTTTCCGTCACGCTTGTCGTCACGGCGACGGCGGTCATTATTTCTTGTATCGTTCTTTCTCTCGAGCTTTTCTCTCTGAGCAGCAGCCTTAGCAGCGTCACCCTTGAGAACTTCGCCCTTGTAGATCCATACCTTTACGCCAAGCTTACCGTATGTTGTATCAGCCTCAGCGAAACCATAGTCGATATCAGCACGGATTGTCTGAAGCGGAATTGTACCCTCGTGGTAGCTCTCACTTCTTGCGATTTCAGCACCGGCAAGTCTGCCTGATACCTTAACCTTGATACCCTTTGCGCCAAGACGCATTGTTCTGCCGATTGACTGCTTCATAGCTCTTCTGAAAGATACTCTGTTCTCGAGGTCGAGAGCGATCTTCTCTGCAACGAGCTGGCTGTCCATATCCGGCTGCTTAACTTCAATGATATTGATGAAAACCTGCTTGTTCATCATCTTCTCGAGCTGTGCTCTGAGCTTCTCGATCTCTGCGCCGCCTCTGCCGATTACGATACCTGGCTTAGCGCAGTGGATGTGGATTCTAACCTTATCAGCAAAACGCTCGATCTCGATTCTTGGAACACCTGCTGCATACAGGCTCTTCTTGATGAAGTTACGAACGTTGTAATCCTCAACGAGAGCATTGCCGAAATCGGACTTGTTTGCATACCAACGAGAATCCCAATCCTTTATAACGCCGACACGAAGACCGTGCGGATTAACTTTCTGGCCCATTCTTCAAACCTCCTTGGGATTATTCTTTTTCTTTAAGAACAACTGTGATGTGTGATGTTCTCTTTAAAATTCTATATGCTCTGCCCCGTGCTCTCGGCATGATTCTCTTCATTATTGGTCCTGGAGTAACGAAGCACTCTGAAACCACGAGATTATCCTTATCCATGCTGAAGTTGTTCTCAGCATTTGCCTGAGCGGACTTTACAAGCTTTGCAACGATAGGACTTGCAGCCTTAGGAGTAAGATCTAAAGTAGCTAAAGCGAGATCAACAGGCTTGTTTCTGATAAGATCCAGAACAATCTGCACCTTTCTTGGTGATATACGAGCATTTCTTAAATAAGCTCTTGCTTCCATCTCTGAGCTCCTCCTTCCGCTTATTTCTTACCGTTATTAGATGTCTTTGAGCCTGCGTGGCCCTTGTAAGTTCTTGTAGGAGCAAACTCACCGAGCTTGTGACCTACCATATCCTCTGTTACATATACCGGAACGTGCTTACGACCATCATGTACAGCGAATGTATGACCTACGAAATCAGGGAATATTGTTGAAGAACGGCTCCATGTCTTGAGAACCTTCTTTTCACCTGCTTCGTTCATTGCAACGACCCTCTTCAGGAGAACTTCCTGGACATAAGGACCCTTCTTGATACTTCTGCTCATTTAATAGTTCCTCCTTTCAGATTATTTGCCGTTGCGGCGCTTTACGATGAACTTATCAGTTCTGTGATGCTTCTTACGTGTCTTATAGCCGAGTGCTGGCTTACCCCATGGAGTAACAGGGCCCGGACGTCCGACTGGTGACTTACCTTCACCACCACCGTGTGGGTGATCGCATGGGTTCATGACAGAACCACGAACAGTAGGTCTCCAACCCATGTTTCTTACACGACCAGCCTTACCGTAGTTAACGTTCTCGTGATCGATGTTTGAAACCTGACCGATTGCAGCCTTACAGCCTATCGGAACTTTTCTCATCTCGCCTGAAGGAAGTCTTACGAGTGCGTAGTTGTCTTCCTTACCCATAAGCTGTGCCTGGTTACCTGCACTTCTTACGAGCTGAGCGCCCTTGCCAGGGTAAAGCTCGATAGCGTGGATGAATGTACCAACAGGGATGTCAGCAAGCTTGAGTGCGTTGCCTGGCTTGATATCAGCCTCTGCACCTGACTCGATCTTATCGCCGACCTTTAATCCGTTAGGAGCAAGGATGTATCTCTTCTCGCCGTCCTCGTACTCAACGAGTGCGATGAAAGCGCTTCTGTTTGGATCGTACTCAAGAGTCTTAACAACTGCGATCATATCGTCCTTGTCTCTCTTGAAATCGATTACACGGTACTTTCTTCTGTTACCGCCGCCTCTGTGGCGAACTGTTATACGGCCGTAGCTGTTTCTTCCCGACTTCTTCTTGAGTGGTTCGAGAAGGCTCTTCTCCGGCTCAACCTTTGACAGAACCGAGTAGTCAGTTACAGTCATCTGACGTCTCGAAGGTGTCGTAGGCTTATAAGTCTTTATAGCCATTTTAACTTTTCTCCTTTAATGCATTTTTTGCGGGAGCATTACTCCCATAACTCTCTTACTTATTTAAATGGGATCAAACCATACCCTCGAAGAATTCGATTGCCTTTGAACCCTCTGTAAGAGTGATGATAGCCTTCTTCCAATCAGGAGTCTTGCCATAGAATCTTCCGACTCTCTTAGCACGACCGTTGCAGTTCATTGTGTTTACCTTAGCAACCTTAACGTCGAAGAGCTCTTCAACAGCCTTCTTGATCTCGGACTTGTTAGCGTCCTTAGCTACCTTAAAGGTGTACTTTCCTGTCTGAAGATCGTCCATTGACTTCTCAGTGATTACAGGCTTAAGAATGATATCCTGAGCTGTTTTCATTATGCGTACACCTCCTCGATCTTTCCAACTGCATTCTTAACAACGATGAACTTGTCATAGTTGAGAATGTCGTATACATTAAGTGTATTTACAGCAGCAGTCTTAACACCTGGGATGTTAGCTGCGCTCTTGATAACCTTTGCATCAGCCTCTGCTGTTACGATGAGAGCCTTGCCCTCAACGCCGAGAGCCTTGAGCATTTCAACAACTGTCTTTGTCTTGTAGCTGTCAAGTGTGAGAGCATCAAGAACGATCATGTTGTTGTCGATAACCTTAGTAGAAAGCGCAGACTTCATAGCGAGTCTCTTTACCTTCTTGTTAAGCTCGTATCTGTAATCTCTTGGCTTAGGTCCAAGTGCGATTCCACCGTGTACCCACTGAGGAGCACGAGTTGAACCCTGTCTTGCGTGACCTGTTCCCTTCTGTCTCCAAGGCTTTCTGCCGCCGCCGCTTACTTCTGTTCTTGTAAGTGTTGACTGTGTGCCCTGTCTCTGGTTTGCGAGGTAATTAACAACTGCAGCGTGCATAACACCTTCGTTGGGAGTGATTCCGAATACTGAATCATTAAGCTCTGTCTCGGAAACCTGCTTACCTGTCATATCAAAAACTGAAATTGTAGACATTTACGCTTCCTCCTTCCTTAAGCCTTTACGCTGTCAACGATATAAACGATACCGCCCTTAGGTCCTGGAACAGCACCCTTGATTGCGATAAGATTATTCTCTGCGTCTATTTTAACGATTTCGAGATTCTGAACAGTTACCTGCTCTGCACCCATGTGACCAGCCATTCCCTTGCCCTTGTAAATTCTTGAAGGGGATGAACAAGCACCCATTGATCCAGCCTGTCTGTGTACAGGACCTGTACCGTGAGTTTCCTTGAGTCTGTGCTGATTGTGGCGCTTGATAGCACCTGCGAATCCCTTACCTTTGCTTGTGCCGACAACGTCGATTGCGTCGCCAACAGCAAATGTATCAGCCTTGATGATGTCGCCTACGTTAAGAGCGTCGCAATCTGCAAGTCTGAACTCTTTAAGAGTCTTCTTGCAAGCTACGTCAGCCTTGTCGAAGTGACCCTTCATAGGCTTGTTAACTCTCTGTACCTTTACGTCGCCATAGCCCAGCTGAAGAGCTGCATAACCGTCGTTCTCTACAGTTTTCTTCTGTACAACGACACACGGGCCGGCTTCTACTACTGTTACAGGAACAGCTTTTCCTGTCTCGTCGAAGATCTGAGTCATACCGATCTTCTTGCCGATAATGCCTTTCTGCATTTTCTTTTCCTCCTGTTAGGTTATTGGTTGATGATTTACGCATCAACTTGACCGACGGATCACCGTCATTCCGCTTCCCAAGCGGTACTTTTCAAGCGAAGCAGCGGTTAATTACTTAACCTCCATTACTACGTCTACGCCTGCCGGGATCTCAAGCTTTTCAAGAGCTGCTGAAGTCTTCTCTGTAGGACGGATAACGTCTACGAGTCTCTTGTGAGTTCTCATTTCAAACTGCTCACGGCTGTCCTTGTACTTGTGTACAGCACGAAGGATAGTAACAACTTCCTTATCTGTAGGGAGCGGAATAGGTCCTGAAACTCTTGCACCGCTTCTCTTAGCTGCCTCAACGATCTTTGCTGCTGCAATGTCAACTGTAGCGTGATCGTAGCCCTTGATCTTGAATCTGATTTTTTCGTTGACTGCCATTATTTTCGCCTCCTTGGAATTAATTACGGGGACGCAGATATGAGATATTCACACGTTTCCGTGTGTTTCATGCCTTATCTGACAAAAAAACTCGAAAAACTGATGTTTTCCGAGCGGTCTTAGCAATATTTGAGCACAAAAAGAGCATAGCTCACGCATACGCAAGCTGCGTGAAAAATTACCACAAACTGTGTTCGATATCCCAATCGCCCGGTTTAAAATCGGACATACTCCACGGAAATTACCTGCCATACCGGCAGCAACCTTCCGCTTCAACGCATATCTTCTGCAGTCAGTGCACATATCAGCGCACTCAACGTAGACTATTATATCATATATAAGGGACAAAATCAACAATTTGCAGAAATTACATTTGTAAATTTTTAATGAACAGTATTTTTCTTTTAACTATATGTCTTTCTGTAAAAACAGGAGTTCCCGAAGGTCTGCTTTGACCCTCGGGAACGGCATTTTTATTTGCTTTCTTCCGCATTTGCTGCCTTTTCAGCCTTGATAGCCTCAACGCCCTGCTTTACGAGGTAAGCCGCACCGTCATACAGCTTATGTATGATGATAGCGCATATCAGCGAGCAAATGAACACTTTTGGTATTATCTCATACCAGTGAGCAAGTCTGTCGCCCACTTCAAGGTACTTCTCGTTGAAGCCCTGA
>SFFP01000089.1 GCA_004556875.1 Ruminococcus flavefaciens | reverse complement strand
GACGGTAAGTTTGATGTGATAGTAGCTTGTATGGCGTATCATCATTTTCCTGATAAGGACGGCTTCTCAAAAGAATGTGCAAGACTTCTGAAACATGGCGGCAGGCTCTATATTGCAGATCCGAAGCTACCTCTCCCCATACGCAAAGTGCTGAATACTGCTCTTGATATACACAAAATAAATGGCAAGGTTTATACCGCAGATGAAATAACAGAAGACTTCTCCGGCTATGGCTTTCAAAAGCTATACGATAAACATGATGCTTATGCACAGCTTGTCTGTCTCGAAAGAGAATAAGCATCAAGGAGGAATTATTATGTTAAAACAATGGCTTGAAAACGAGCCGAAGGTCACGCTGGTGTGTGCAGTTTTATCGGTGGTGTCACTGATACTGAGCATTACAGGGGTATTGAAAAACATTCTGCCCGTTGATATTGCCTGGATAGCAATAATCCTATGTGGTATCCCAATACTGATAGGCGCATTCAAGGGCGTAATATTTGAACACGACATCAAGGCTGACCTGCTTGTGTCACTTGCACTCATTGCATCAGCGGCAACAAAGGAGTTTTTTGCCGCAGGTGAAGTTGCACTCATCATGCAGATAGGCTCACTTCTGGAGGACTACACCTCCGGCAAGGCAAGAGCGAGCATTGAAAAGCTCATCAACTTAACGCCGCAGACAGCAAGAGTTATCCGTGACGGTGCGGAGAATATTATTACCGTTGAGGAAGTCAAAGTCGGTGATGTGCTCAGCGTTATCGCAGGTGAAACTATCCCTGTTGACGGCACGATCCTCAGCGGTGAAACTTCCATTGACCAATCGGTTATGACGGGAGAAAGTCTGCCTGTTGAAAAGACCGTTGGCGATACCGTTTCCAGCGGTACGATGAATCAGTTCGGCACGTTCACCATGCGCTGTGACCACGAAAGCTCCGACAGCTCTTTGCAAAGAATGGTTCGTCTTGCAGAAGAAGCCGAGGAAAACAAAGCGCCTATCGTAAGTGCGGCTGACCGCTGGGCAACATGGCTCGTTGTGATAGCGCTTTCCTGCGCGATCATAACATGGATAGTCACTCGTGACTTTATGCGTGCCGTGACGGTGCTTGTGGTGTTCTGCCCCTGTGCATTTATCCTTGCAACGCCCACCGCCGTTCTTGCAGGCATCGGAAATGCGGCAAAATACGGTATTATCATCAAATCGGGAGAAGCACTGGAAAAGCTGTCACGCATCAGGCGTATAGCCTTCGATAAGACAGGTACGCTGACTTACGGCAAGCCCCAGGTGGTCAAAGTCTGCTCCTGCGACACACAGTATTCGGACGATGATATTCTCCGATTTGCCGCTCTTGTGGAGCAGAAGTCAGAACATCCTCTCGGCAAGGCGATATGCAAAGTTTACGCTGATAAAAACGGCAAGACCGAAGATGTTTCCGACTTCAGAATGACCGCTGCAAAAGGCGTTTCGGGAACAGTTGACGGCACAATGATAATGGTGGGCAAACTGATTGGAGAGCTTGACTCTGCGGACAAGGCAAGAGTCGATGAACAGCTTTCCAAAGGCGCAACCGTGGTCTATGTTCACGCTGACGGCAAGCTTGTGGGATTTATTGCACTTTCCGATGTGATGCGTGAAGATGCGGCATACACCGTGAAAAAGCTGAAAGCTGTGGGAATCACCCCCATGCTCCTGACAGGAGATAATGCGTCCGCCGCAGGCAATATCGCAAAGAGTGTCGGTATCGAAACTGTTCGCACCGACCTTCTGCCCGAAGATAAAATGAAGATCATCAAGGGTTATTCCGACAAGGGCGAGGCTGTCTGCATGATCGGTGACGGCGTGAACGATGCCCTCGCCCTGACAAGCGCCGATGCAGGTATTGCTATGGGCGGTATCGGTTCGGATATTGCGATAGAGTCCGCCGATGCTGTGCTTGTCAGCGACGAGATCAGGCGCCTGCCCTATCTGTTTGACATGATGCAGAGGGTCATGAAGAAGATCAAAGTCAATATCATAGCTTCACTTGTCATAAATCTGAGCGCCGTGATACTGTCCGCATTCGGTGTGCTGACACCGATAACAGGTGCTCTTTGGCACAACTTCGGCTCGGTGTTCGTGGTGGTCAATGCGGCACTGCTACTGAGGAAAAAGGGAGAGGAATGAATATACTGACCTCATATATCTACAATTTTCCATTCCGAGGTATATGGTATTGAGTAAAAGCTACACTAACATTGCCTCACCCTCAGGTCCATATGAACGCAAGTTCATGCAGGTTCAAGTCCTGTTATCCGCACCAGCGCCTCACATAATGTGAGGCGCCTTTTTTGTATCAAAGTATCTCATCTGTAACATCTTCCATTATGTTGTAATTGAACGCGCCGTTCATATCGAAGCTTATGTCGATAGACTTGTCCTCGTTCTGGTGAACTGTGACCTGACGGACAAGCATTCTCAGGTTGACGTTTGAGATATGTCCGTCTGCAAGTATAGTCTCTATCAGTTCCGAAGTATTCTTCAGTTTTTCACGGCGCTTCTTGCATACCTCATCATAATGCCGAAGGTCTGCTATCTTCTTTTCAAGTGAGCGTATCTCAGCTTCACGCTTTTCAATCATATCATTGTAGATCTTAGCATGGTCACGATCATTGATACGCTCTATGATGAGCTGCTCGATCTCATCGCGGCATTGCTTTATACGTTCTGTGTGAGTGTTTATCTCCCTGTCAAACTTAGGCTTCTTTTTCAGCCAGTCCTTGACTATTTTTTTGTATAATGTTACGTCCGCACTGCGAGCGTGGATTTATCTTCGACCTCTGTTCCAGCATGAACTGTGCCTGTTTCCATGTAGTTTCATCAATTATAGGCTCGCAGTAATTATCATGACGATACTGCTCATCATCAGGCACGGCTGTTATAGTTTTGTATATCTTTGAGCTGACCGTCTTGTGATTAACAAGTGTTCCGTGATAAAGCTCATTAGTCAGCATGCGCTTCACTGTAGTCTGAACCCACAGATATTTCTGGGAGATGTCAGGCTTATGGTCGCTCAGCTTTCGGTTGAAGTAATAGTCAGGTGACTTAATTCCGTCCGCGTTCATCTTCTTTGCTATGGTTGTCAGACCGTATCCGTCTATGTACAAGCGGAAAACCTCCCGGACTATCCATGCAGTCTCCTCATCAATTGTTATCATATCAGTATTCTTATCTTTTATATACCCCATCGGCAGAGTCTCGATTATGCCGGTGGTTTTCTGCTTCTGTCGTATGCCTGCGCGTACCTTCTTGCCAATGTCCTTGGCGTAGAAATCATTGACGAGCTGCTTGAATCCGATTATCATATCGTCATTCTCGTTTGATGAGTCGATTCCCTCGGTCACGGAATATACTCGAACATTGTTCTCTCGCAGATAGTCGATGAACAATGCTGTGCGAGTACGGTGCCTGCCAAGTCGGGACAGGTCTTTGACAAACAGTATATCAATCTTTCCGTCCTCCACTGCAAGCTCTATCTGATGAAGGCCCTTTCGTTCAAATGTCATACCTGATACGTTGTCGTCGAAGCTCTCGCCTATTATTTCGTATCCGTTCTGCTCTGCATAGTCCACGAGTATCTGGCGCTGATTCTGAAGACTGTTCATCTCTGCGTCCTCATCTCGGGACAGTCTGTAATATAACCATGCTTTCATTTTTATACCTCCATTCGTTTTGGCAGTCGCAGCACCTCGTTTGGTGCTACGACACACCATACCACAGACCTACTCAGAAGTCTACTGATTTCTCGTTAGTTTCCGAAATTTCGACCTTATCAACAACATCTGTCAGTGGACATTTGTCTATATCACCCGAATGAAGATAGTCGCTCAGCAGCGATTTTATGAACAAGTCGAAGCCCTGCGTGTCTCCATTGAATCTGACATTGATGTTTCTGATTTGCGGTTCTTTAATAGTTCTTCCCAATATATCACGCTCCTTATATATCTCTCGCTTGTGTTTCCTATGTGATTTGAATTGTTCATTTTCATCTTTCCTTTACTAAAAAATTAAAGGGTACGGCTCTGTCCGTACCCTTTCTATTTTGATTGTTATGATTTTATTTCAGGTTCTCGCTTCCGCCGAACAGCACGTCAATAATCAGTTCAGCGCAGTCGCGGAAGCCTTGTATGTAGCTCTCCGCTACCATTGTCTCGGACAGCATTCCCTGCATATCCGTTATGTTGTTGAGTAGCTTCTTATCGTCAGCCGACAGCCGTTTCTCCAGTCTGTCGCACATCTCGAGGTGCTCCAGACTTCGTTTTGCATAGTCGGAGTCCTTCCTGACATCGTGCTGACACGGTATGACGTTTCCGTAGTATAGATCCTGCAACTTCATCGCCGTGGTCACCTCCTGACCAACAATCATCCCACAGCTCACTGTCGAAATCCATTCATCAGACCTGACGAAAACCGGATGTTGAAACAAAGCACACCTCACAGGACTATCCCATGTGTATTCCGAGAGCTTCCTTTCGCTCACGTTCTTCTGCGAGTGCTTTGCTGTCGGTGTGCTCCCGAGCGTACTCGGTATCCTCGGCAGGCTCGTCCTCTATCAGCGAAGCCACAGCTGTAACGCCGCCGACAACGCTATCAATACTGACTGTGAGATCACTATCCACTTGGCTGCCTTCAATCTGAGCCTGTGCTTGTATTCGTCGAGCTCTTTCAGCTTCAAGCCATATTCTTCGTTCAGCTTCCCAGCCTGTGATGACAGGTCGGCTGTTGCTTTCTCCAGTTGAGCCGTCGCTGTTTCCGACAGTTCTTCTGCTTGATTCAGCAGCTCCCGACAGGTCGCTATGGTATCTCTCTGCTCGGAGCGCACTGTTTTCAGCACCTGTTCCGTTTCGGCTTTCGTCGCCAGCACCGAGAGTCTGGTGAGTATCTCCAGCTGCTCCTGTGACATCAGCTTGTTCAATTCTATCAGTGCTCTCCAGTTGGAATCGAGCACCACCACTGTCGGCTGAGTGTCCGCCGCTGCCGACAATTCCTTGTCGTACATCTGCTGCAATTCTTCTTGTCTCGAATTCATATTCCATATTCTCCTTTCTGTACTTCTTACCGTGAAGCTTATTGTCACGGCATCTCCTTCCATTAGGACAAGTGTAGGTGATGTATTTGCGGTTATCCTCCCACCGCACATCGTAGCCCTGCTGTTTCAACATATAGCAGAACTGCTTCTTTGACTTTGCCTGTTTCATCACCTGATTGATGACATTCATCAGCTCCCATTTGAAACTCTCGCCGCGCTTGGCTGACCTGTACTCACTGTCGGAAAGGTAGTCCCTGTTCATTTTCTTCTTGGGAGTATCAAGCACATGAACTCCGTACCGCTGACAGATCTCATCGCTGAGTTTCATCAGCTGTTCAACGCTTTCCTTGTTGGAATGATACTTCTTTCCGTCCTCGAAGCTTACAGAGTTGAACACAAAATGTGAATGTATGTGCTCCCTGTCAATATGAGTTGCGACTACAACTTCATATTTGTTGAAGGCTTTCTCCGCAAGCTCCACCGCAATTTTGTGTGCAAGTTCAGGCTTGACCTCATACCCACTCGGGAAGCTCTGCACCAGATGATAGTACAGACGACCGTCGGGCTTGTGGTACAAGTTCTTGGTCGCAGTCATTTCATCGAGGGCAGTCTCGGGAGAACAGTTGATTCCCGTCACGAAACGCTTGTCCTCGGAAACTGTCTTTTCCTTTCTGCTGACATAGTTGAGGACATTCTTCATGCCGCCAGCGGTCTGGGTTTTGTTGTTGATGAAATGAATTATCGGCATCATTTCACCGCCTTTGCTATGTCGCAGACTGCCGTTGTCACTGCCCTGTGCTGTTCAATAAGCTCGTCCAGTCGGACAGAGTGGAGCCGCCCTTCGTGAGCAAGCATTGCAATCTGATTGAGGTTCCGACCGATAGCTTTCTGCTGCTTTGCGACCTCATCCAGTCCGTCTGCTACGATGATTTTCTTCTCCATAGCCGATCTGAGAACGAAGTCGCTGAGAGACAGCTTGTTCCGCTGAGCCTTGTTGTGTATCCGCTCATACTCGTCATCGGTACAGCGGATAGTGATTGTGCGATTGCGTTTTCTCATATTATCACGCTCCTTTCTTTGTGTGATTTTTGAGAGGGGGTTCGGGGTTCTCCCCGACCAGCAAGCGTTCGGCGGACTGCCGAATGCGATGCTGGCATTTCATACTTCCATCGCCCGTACTGCTCCGTCAGCGGTAGTTTTCTCCCTACGCCAATGCTGCCACGCTCGCTCCACGTCGCGCGACAACCGCTTTTGTGGGTACGGGTGGGATAACTACGCGATTTCTGTATCGGCGGCAAAAATGGGCGTTTTTGTGCGTAACAGTAACTCCGCCGTGACGGTAACTCTACCGACACGGAAACCTACCGACACGCCCCGCAGATAAAGCTATATAGAGCTTTGTGAGCTGTCCGGGAGTGCCTGCGTGACGGTAACATTTCTACCGTCACTACTGTCACGCTCGCCGTTGTAGTGAAGAATAATAACGCGGCCTTTGTGAACTCTTTCGTACTTAAAATCAATTCCATACTTGCTGAGTTCATAACCATTCTGAACCAAGTCTCTTGTAACTCGATTCGGATATATCACTTCATCGGTAACTGATTTGAGTTCAGCAACTAACTCAGTCGCAGTACCTTCAAAGTGGATTCGCTCCTTGATGAAAAGATAAACAGCAGAGAGAACAATATTGTCGCGGCTCTTCTGCGTCGCAGGTTCGTTCTCAACAATCCAGCGCATGACATCGGTATCGAAATGCATTCGCAGTTCAGTGTATTCAATGTCACGCCCCTGACAATACATGATTGCTTTTCCTGAGCCGCACTTTGTTTCTTTGAGCGCAAAGTTTCCATCAGTAGCACCGCCGATACCTGTGCTGTCTGTCATCATATTGAACGGATTATCGTCCTTAGCTTTTCGCATATGATGTATCATCAGCATGCATATACCTAAGCGGTATGCGACTTGTTTGAGTACGATCAGTTCAGCACCATAACTCGACTCAACATTGCTGCGCACCATTTGCATTACATCGACAACAACTATTTTCAAGTCATCGTGCTCTTTCTTGAACGCTTCTATCTGTTCTTCAAGACCTGCACCGATTTTATCAGCAGCAATCGCGAAGTGT
>SFFP01000088.1 GCA_004556875.1 Ruminococcus flavefaciens | reverse complement strand
TAGAACCGTTGAAGTAATTTCCGTCATTGTTCCTTGCAATATAGCAGCGTGTGCGCTGACCAATAGTTGCTTCGGGAAGAGTGTTTATTATCTTCCAGCCTATGAGTTCTCCGTTTATGAGAAGCTGTGCAGTACCGTTTCGTATTATTACGCGGATAACATACCATTTGCCTTTTTCGAGAGCTGAATTTGCAGCAAAGGAAGTATTTCCGATGCGGAATTCAGCTTTTCCGTCTGTATTTGACGGTGTAAAGTACATTGAGTCTTCGCTGCCGAATTCGAATACACGCTGTTCAGCTTCTCCGCCTCTCCAGAGTACAGCAGTGCATATCTCCATGTTCTTGTAGTCCACAAGAGTCTTGTCGCAGATGATGTACTGGTTTTCTCCGTTGAATGTGATAACGCCGTCAGCGCTTACGCGCCTTTTCTCCCAAAGAGGAGCATTTCGCATAATACCGTTTGTAGCACCGTATGTATCGTAGGCAAATACGTTGCTTTCGCGGTCAAATTCATAGCCTGCATAAAGACCTTCTGTATATGGAAGGTTTTCATTGTATTTCTCTGATTCCATCCATCCGAATGCAGCGCCGTGTGAAACTGAGCATTCGTTGTAGAATTCGCCGTCGAGAATAGCCTGTTCGGAAGCAACGCCGTCACCGTAGCAGTAGGCAGTACCTTTTACGGTAGCGTCATCAGTTACGGAGTAATTGTCGAGAAGGTAGGCATTGCCCATTATACGGGCATTTCCCGAAACAGAAGCTCCTGCTGTAACAACAGCATTTTCTCCGACCTTTGCATTTTCGCTTATAGTTGGCTGTGCCCACCAGAATCCGTAAACGCAGGCGTAATCATTTATTCTTGCTGTGTCAGATACTCTGGCATTGCACACAACGGCGTGACCTGAAATAACAGCTCTGTCGGTGACAACGGAATTTCCGAGCACCATTGCGTCCTGTCCGACGTAAACGGTATCATCTACCGAAGCAGTATCTGCAACAAATCCACCGCCGTAAGGGTGTCTGTGACCTTCAATATCCTCTTTGATATTGCGGTACATCGGTGAAGCTCCCTCGATATCGAATTCATAAGGATAGCGTCGTTTATAATCACTTTTTGTGTAGGAATATTCATCGCCCTGCTCAGCCTTATCGTAGATGCTGTTTGGTATTATCTCATCAGGTGTAGCGGCTACGGTGAGGTAGAGGGCCTTTTCATCGCCTTTGAGGGTCATTGTCTTTGAGCCTTCTGAGAACAGTCGTGAATATCTTGTTGTTCCGTCTTCCGTCTCGGCGACGATACAAGCGCGCCAGTCGGCTTCTTCAGCGTCAGAGATGCCGCGGAGCGTTACTGTAACTCTGTCGTCTTCGATATTGAGAGGGATAACGTTAAATCCTGTCTGCATAGGTGCTTTCTCGGCAGGAACTATATAGCAGTTATCTCTGTCGGGAGCAGGCTGCGGCTGGGTGTAGATGAGCTGCCATACGAATGGATCTTCGAGGGATTTGCTGAGAGCATCGTTATACAGCTCTTTGTGGTTGAAATCGAGGGTAGCCATGTGCTTTGCGAAGCCTCCGATAAGCTCTTTCATGTCACAGTCAGTGAGCCTTTTGATAGTATCAAAGGGATACTCTTCGGGGAGTGCTTCTGTTTGCAGACGAGCAATAAAATTCTTTCCCAGAGCGTTGAAATTATCAGGATTTTCAGATAAATACTGGAGGAATATCCACGCCTCATAGTACATTCTTCCGTGGGGGATCGTTAGATTCATATTTCTGAGATAGGGAAGGAAAAAATGTGTCGTAGGAGTTTCGAGAGTGTCAAAATACTGTTCTTTGAACCAGTTTGCGACTGCTTCCCACCAGGAGCCTGTGATCGTCTGGTCGGTCCAGCCTTTCTGATGATAGGTCAGGACGTGGGCGTATTCGTGAGGGAGAGAGGCTGAGTCTGTACCATCCTCCTGCACCATAGCAGCAGGATCACAGAGTATGTAGGCAAAACCTGTGAACGGTTCAGCGTTCATGAATGCCCAGCCATCCTCAAAATCGGGAAGCCCTGTCCTTGTAAGATAGATGTTGGTCTTATACTTCTTTCCGTCGGGGTTAAAGACGGATTCAGAGGAGTCCTTCATGCCAAGCTCAGTAGTATAGATTTCGCGGTATTCTTCAAGGTGGTCAAGATTGAGCTTTATGAAGTCGTCATTGACGAGACCCGTCTGGTCGTCATTGCCCCAGATGATCTGGAAGTGAGGGGATGTTGCTGTGTTGTACTTGTCCATGTAGTGCTGGTTGCCTGAGAAGTCGTGGTAATCTCGGCACAGATACTCGTCTTCTCCTTCAGCTTGCACTTCTGCAGGCGGAAGCTTTACAGAGCTTCCGATCATGAGAACGGATGCAGCCGCAGCCAGCAGTCTTTTTAAGACCATTTGAATTCCTCCTTTTCGCGGAAAACGGGGAGGCGTTTACCGTTCTCCGATAAACTTACACCATTATTATACCACAAGTTATAGAAAAATTCAATATATTTTGTCCAAATTATTTCAGAAATTTTTCTGAAATGTGAAGATTAGCACTTTTTGCTTAATTGCCAGAAGGCGACAGCGCTCGCTGCTGCGACGTTTAACGAGTCTACACCATTTTGCATGGGTATCTTTATAGTATAGTCGCAGGATGTGATAGTTTCGGCGTTCAGACCGCTGCCTTCAGTACCGAGAAGCACCGCAAGCTTTCTTTCGGCAGACAGCTTTGGGTCATCAATTCTGACCGTATCATTTCTCAGCGCCATTGCAGCTGTTGAAAAGCCGTGTTCCTTCAGTTCATTTATATAGTATGGTGCGGGAGCTTTCAGATAAGTCCACGGAAGCTGAAAAACCGTCCCCATACTAACGCGTATGGAACGGCGGAACAACGGGTCGCTGCATGAGTTTGTAAGCAGTACCGCATCGAAGCCGAGGGCAGCAGCTGAACGAAAGATCGCTCCGATATTTGTCTGATTCATGATATCCTCAAGTACAGCGATACGTTCGGCTTTTTCAAGGATATCTGCAGGGGAGAGGAGCTCTCTGCGCTGCATTGCGCAGAGTACGCCCTGAGTCATCTTAAAGCCTGTAAGCTTTGTAAGGATATGAGTGTCGGCGGTATATACAGGGACATCGCCGCAGCTTTCAATGATATCTTTTGTCTTATTAATATATTTACGTTCCATAAGCAGAGAAATCGGGGTATATCCACAATTTAATGCAGTTCTTATGACATTCGGACTTTCTGCGACAAATATACCTGAGCGTACAAGTTTAAGCTCTGAGGTATCTGTATATGGGAGAAGCTCATGTGCGGAAATGTCGGATATTTCGATTATGTTAGCCATACGTGCTCCTTTGTCTTTAATCAAGAAAAGCTGCCGAAGTACGGCAGCTTTCAGTGATCGTTTATTTTACACGGGTGAGGGTTTCAGTATTTGTTGAGGAAGTAATTGTGAGCGTATCGCCTTCAAGCTTGAAGTCGGCAGTTCCTTCCTTAGCGTCGAGACCCATTAATCCCGAATAACCTGTTAAAGTGAGCTTATCGCCCTTTACAGAGTAATTGAAAAGGTCGTTGAAAACAACTTCGCTGTGAGTTCCGTCGAAATCAAGAGTGATATCAACGTTTTCGGGAACGTCTTCTTCATCGCCTTTTGACATACCCTGAATGATACCGTCATAGAGTGTGCCGCCGTCAAGTGAGTAAAGACCATCGTATCCCTCTGTATCGTCGAGCTTTGTTATAACGAGCAGTTCATTTCCCATAACGTCGACAGTAAGTGTTTTGCCTTCTTCCTTGAAGTATTCCTTAGAAAGAACAGTCATATTGTCGCCCATTCCTACTGCAAAGCCGTCATCGGTGAAGTACATTATTTTTGAGCTGTCAGCGTAGATAGAGCCTTTTCCGTCATCGGTAAGGATAATTCCGCCGTTTTCAACGGTTTCGTTTCCTTTGTTTTCCATTGCCCATTTTCCTGTAAGGTCAACTGCCTTAGAGGCTTTTTCTTTTTTATCACCGCTGTCCTTGCTGCCGCATGAAGCAAGCATGCACATTGCTATTGAGCAGACAGCAGCAGATGAAATTATCTTTTTCATATCAGATCCTCCGTATTATTTTATATATGTAAAACCGTTCACCATAAGTGCTCGGAACACAAATCAATTATCATTATATCATGGAGCTTTTTTTATTTCAAGTAAAAAGCCGAAAAGTTGCCGAAATGCAATTAAATGCCGTCCGATATATGTTCAAAAATAGGCTTTTTGCACATAAAAAACAAGATCATGCTTGACAGAGCAGGGCATAAATGTTAGAATTATGGCGTAAAGCATCATTTTTCAATTAGCGGAGGCGGTAAGTATGAAGTATATTAAGGCTATTGCGGCTGCGGCAGTAATTGCTGCGGCGGTTCCGGCTTCGGTCTGTGCAGACGGCGCTGTCCGCATGGACTATAACAGCGACGGTGCTGTTGATATTTTTGACATGGTAAGCGCGCGAAAAAACGGCGCTTCGGCGGCTGAGCTTGAAAAACTCAGTAATTTCCTTCTCGGCATGGATATCGGTGAAGCTGATACAGACGGCTATAAGCTTGTCTGGAGCGACGAATTTGATGGAAATACTCTTGATATGGACAAGTGGTCGTATGAGCTCGGCAACTGGAAGCTCGACGACAACGGCAATTATATAACCAATGGCTGGGGAAATAATGAACAGCAGTTCTACACCTCTGAAAATACCGCTGTAAAGGACGGTATCCTCACTATTGCGGCAAAGCACGAAAAATGGACTGATGAAGTGCAGGGAAGCTATGATTATACATCATCGCGTATCTCTACAGCTCATAAATTCTCGACCTGCGGCGGCAGGATAGAGGTAAGGGCGAAATGCAGCTCAGGAAAATCGCTGTGGCCTGCAATATGGATGCTTCCCGAGGACAGCGCATACGGCGGCTGGGCATCATCGGGCGAGATAGATATCATGGAGGGCTGGGGAAGCACTCCCGAAAAGATATGCGGAACTATCCACTTTGGGGGCGCATGGCCGAACAATACCTATCTTACAAATGATTATAAATTCACCGAGGGCGACGGTACTCAGAACTGGCATACATACAGTATAGAGTGGGAGCGCGGCGAGATACGCTGGTACGTTGATGATGTGCTTTACAGCACTCAGACCGACTGGTATTCCGACGGTTTCAGCTATCCTGCGCCATTTGACCAGAACTTCTATATTATACTCAATTTAGCCGTGGGCGGACATTTTGACGGCATCGACGGTATCTATGGCGACCCGACCATTTTTGCCGACGGCGAGAAGGACTTCAATATAGATTACGTAAGAGTTTACGAAAAAACGGGTTCTGAGTTCACGCCAACAGAAATGACTTCGCTTCCGCTTGATAATTACATTGAGGGAGCTGACGCTTCTGTAGCTAACAAAGAGGGCTGTACTGTTGTGACTGTGAAGAATGCAGGTACCCTTGAATACGGTGTAATGGGACTTCTCAGAGCTCGTGAAGTCAAGGCAGGGGAGAAGCATACCATCAGTTTTGATATAAGTTCTACTGTTGAGCGAAGCATGGTGCTTACGGCTGAGGACAGTACCTATACACGCTATCTTGACGAAAAACTGGCTCTCACTCCCGAAAAGAAGCATTACAGCTTTGATGTAGTGTTCCCGAATGATATGAAGGCTGATATCAAATTCCAGCTCGGAAATATTGACGATGCCGCTTCACTGGGACAGCATGAGATCACTATTTCGGACATCACATGGAATTAATGCGGAAATTGAACTAAATGTGTAAAAAATGCGGTAGAGATAATCAGAAATGGTAAATACAAGCAGTTTTTAAGTGACGTAATAGTATTTTAATGTCCTCAAAATAGAAAAACACCGCATTTTTTGGAAAGTTTAATATCTGTTTCGCAATAAAAGGCTTGATTTATCAGAAATGCAATAATATAATTTACTTTGTAGAAGGCGGAAAAGGCGGATAACAGCACTTTATCAAAGCTTTGACCTGCTTTTTATGCGGAACTGCACTTCCGTATAAGATATAGAAATTTGTTGTAAGGGACAAATCAGAAAGGGCTGTACTTGATGAAGTACAGCTTTTTTCTTCCTCCAATCATAGGTTTTGCACGAAAAAACAAAATTTTTACAATTTTTTGGTTGAAATTGTGGTTGTGATGTGGTATAATAACTGTGTGAATGTTCGGGATAGCCGTATGGCATTACTAATAAAATAGACATTATCATTATCATTTATGCTCATATCGTAACAATTATACATAATAAGGGGAAATGCGGATCAACACAAAGGTGTTATTCCGTTACATTGATCATGTCGGTTCAAAAAACTGCCTTGCGGCGGCAGTTGATGACATACTGATTTTAACTATGAAAAGCTAAGGAGGTGCGCCATGAAGGAGCTTCTCAAAAATCTCTGCGACAAGTATCTGCTCAATCTGGGGTTGTTTACCGACCTGTATCCGCTTGAGCGCGATATCCTTTATCCTGTCTGCACAAGTGTTTTCTGTGCGGCAGATGCAGAGTTTGATCTGAGTAAATTCAAAGCCAGCCTGTCACTTATCAAGGAAAATCCCAAAATGCTCTCCAGCTTCCGCAGTACCGTTCGTCCGCTGATAGCGTCGCTTATATCGGTGAGTGATGATCCGAGCGGAGAAATGACTCGGTGTCTGGATTGTTATGAGACGATGAAGAAATATTTTACCAACTCTGAGCATCTTGCCCTGCTGTCGATGCTTCTCGTAAGAGTAGTGCCTGCCGAAAGAACCGAGGAATACATCAGACGCGGACGGCAGATATACGACAGAATGAAAAAAGAGCACCGTATCCTTACGACTAAGGAGGATGTTGCTTTTGCTGTGATGCTTGCATTTTCCGAAAAATCCGATGATCAGCTCATAGATGATATGGAAAAGTGCTATAAGCTTCTCAAGGGCAGTGCTGACAAGAACAGCATACAGTCAGTATCTCATGTGCTTGCTATGGCTGACGGTACACCCGAAGAAAAGTGCGGAAAGTTCAGAGAGCTTTACGACAGTATGCTCAAAAAGGGAAAGAAGTACGGCAAACGCTATGAAATAGCAATGCTTGCGGCTCTGTCCATTGCTGATTTTGAGAGCAGTGAGATAATCGACGATCTCAGTGATACAGAAGCCTTTCTCGCTCAGCATAAGGCAGTATATGATCTTTCCGAATTCGGAAAGGAAGAGCCTGTGTGCCATGCTTT
>SFFP01000087.1 GCA_004556875.1 Ruminococcus flavefaciens | reverse complement strand
GCCTTCACTTGACGGTACAGCTACATTCCCTCAGTATTGGAGCGTTCGTCAGAAGAGCGGTTCACAGAACAATACCACAAACTATATGAAGGGTACTATTGACGTTTCCAAGCACTTTGAAGCCTGGGAAAAAGCAGGTCTCGATATGTCGGGTACTCTCTATGAAGTTTCCCTCAATATTGAAGGCTACAGATCAAACGGCTCTGCAAACGTAAAGAGCATTTCCTTTGGCGCGTCAGGCGAAACTCAGAACGATACCACTGTAACTCCACCTGCTGAACAGGGCGGCAATGGCGGCGGTTCCGATTGGGGCAACATGGGCGGCAACGGCGGCGGCTTCGATTGGGGCAACATGGGCGGCAACGGCGGCGGCTTCGACTGGGGCAACATGGGCGGCAACAACGGCGGCGGCTTCGATTGGGGCGGCATGGGCAACAACGGCGGCGATCAGCCTCAGATCCCCGATAACAACGACGGAAACAACGCTTCTCAGAACGAAAACATGATAAAGATCATGCCTGCCGGCGACTCCATTACCTTTGGTATGGGCGACACAGGCGGATACAGAAAGTTTCTTGATTATTTCCTCAAGGAAAAGGGGTATAACAATATTGATTTCGTAGGTCCTGAGGGCAAGAACAGCGCAAGTTTCAGCTACAACGGCAAGAGCGTGACATACGATGACAATCACGCAGGCTACAGCGGATACACTATCAAACAGAACAACGGCTTCGGAAGCTTATACGATGTTCTCAAGCAGAAGAATGCAATAAAGCAGGCTAATCCTGATATCGTTCTCCTTATTATCGGTACAAACGATATGAACGGCAACCGTGCAACAGATGCCTGCGAACAGGATCTCCGTGATCTCATTGATTACTTCCTCGCAGAAATGCCTTCTGATGCTATGTTATTCGTTTCCACTATCCCTGAGCTTGGCGGCGGAATGTTCGGCGGCGGAGACAGAACCGCTCAGATCGCAAGCTACAATGCAGCTGTTAAAAAGGTGGCTGAGGAATACAACGGCAAGGGCAAGCACGTAACATTTGCTGATATCCACAGCTGTCTCAACGGTACAGCCGATCTCGGCGACGGTGTTCACCCCAACGCTAAAGGCTATGAGAAAATGGGTAAATACTGGGCAGATGTTGTAGATGAATATCTTAAAACATCAAAACCTGCAGTTACAACAACAACTACTACAACCACTACTACAACTACAACAACCACTACAACTACCACAACAAAGCCTGTAACTACTACTACAACTACAGCTCCTGAGCTTAAAGTTACTGTAGAGGGCGATGTCAACTGCGACGGTCAGCTTGATATGTCCGATGTAGTCCTTATAATGCAGGCACTTGCAAATCCTGATAAATACGGTGAGAATGGTTCATCTGCAATTCATCTTACTGCACAGGGCAAGGTAAATGCTGATGCAAACGGCGACGGTCTTACAGTCGGCGATGCTCAGGCAATACAGAAAAAGCTTCTCGGCTTATGATCCACATATAAAGCGGCAGCCTGTTTAATTACAGGCTGCTTTTTATGTATATCGTAATTTCTATCCTGTACGATTTGCTTCGCCAAATCGCTGATAATGAACTATCTCACGCTCACGCAGAAAACGAATAGGATCACGTACATCAGGATCATCCGCAAGTCTCAGGATATTGTCGTATGTTGTACGCGCTTTCTGCTCTGCTGCCATATCTTCCTGTATATCTGTTATAATATCGCCCTTTGACTGGAAATACGCCGCTGTAAATGGTGTTCCCGAAGCAGCTATGGGATATATTCCTGTTGTGTGATCTACAAAATAAGTGTCAAAGCCGCTTGCCTTTATCTCGTCGATAGTAAGGTCTTTCGTAAGCTGATACAATATCGCAGATATCATCTCAAAGTGCGCCAGTTCCTCAGTACAGTAATGATATATATGAGAGAAAAGCCGCAGTTTTATGCGGCTTTTTCTTGTCATACGAGGAATTATTTCAACAATCCTTCTTTTTCCAACTTGTACTCCATGAGCTTGACAGCCCACTCAGGCGGTTTTGCTTTCCCGCCTTCCCAATTTTCAACATTTCTTTTTGAGAGTCCAAAGTAATCGGCAAATGCTTGCTGTGTCATACCACAGGCGGTGCGGAGTTCCTTAATTGTCATCTTAGCTTGCTTCTTCATAGGTAACATTCGTATCATACATCTCTCTTCCTGTAAGACTGTGCCCGCTGTACTCCTGCAAGACAAGTGTGTCGCCGACATTGTATTTCCTGTCGTCCTTGCGGACCTCAAAAGTCTTATTGCCGAGTGCTACAGCTTCGAAGTACTCAGGCATTATCTTTAGTTCATGAGTCATTTTTCTGCACCTTTCCCGATAAGTTCAATAACATCGTCCTCGTACATATCCCAACCTGCTGTAGCACTGTAATAGTGCCTTATCTGTGTCAGAAGTTCCTTTGCACGCAGGAGTTCTCCCTGAGTGTCAGCAAGCTTCGCTTTCATATCCTTGAATTTTGCACTGGCTTCACATTCCTCAAGCCATTCGCCGTCAATATACATTTTTCTTCCTCCTTCGTTCAAGAATGCCGATAAGCAGTCATAACAATTTCCTATTTTCTTACAGCGTGAACGCTTCTCTTCGTCAGTACGTTTGGATAAGACCTGATATAAGCAATCCTCTATACTCATATTAATGTTGTGTAACAGTTCTATAAGAGACATTTTGCTGAGCTTATCGCGGTTCACTTCACCCGCCTCCTTTTAAGGCGTACACCGAATTTCTCATAATATTCCTGTGCCTCTTTATCGCGCTTCATGCCCATGTATACACCGTATGAGACACCGAGAACATTCGCGGCGTGTATGTCTTTGCAAAACTCCATCGTTTGCCCTGGGATCTTCTTTACTTCACTTTTGCTTTTTCGACGCGGGACAACTTCGTAATCATTCATCGTCTTCCTCCTCGTCGTAGTCGTCATCGTCATATTCCGCGTTGCTGCTTGATATCGGCTTCATACTACCGATATCAACTACTCCGCGAGACGTCAGGGACTGCTTCGGTATCTCTGCGGGTATCTCGACTCTTTCCTTGATACTATCCTCACATACGTGGAGTATTTCAAGCGCTTTCTTAAAATACTGCTTGCGATCCACTATATCCTCGGTATCGTTGATAAATTCCACAAGTCCGAGCATATCACGATAGACTGTACTGAGCAGCACCTTGAAATTGCTCTTATCTGCATTCTCGAGCGGCTTCTCGGCTGCTTTCTGTAGCTCTGCAACCTTAGCTTCAAGAGCTGCCTTCTCATGCTCCGCTTTAATCTTCAAAGCTCTCGCGTTCTGAAGCTCGGTCTCCTTCTGCTTCAGTTCCTTTTCTGTGTCTTTTAGCTTTTTCTCCGTCTTTTTGTCAGGGACCTGAACTTCCTTGACCGCAACCTCTACAGGAGCACTCTCTATATCACTGAGCTTCGCTTCCAGTTCGGCAAACCTTGCAGCTTCTGCGGCAAGCTTCGCCTGAAGCTTTTCTGTTTCTGCTTTGCTCTCCTCCTGGAGGAGGGAGAGCTGTTCGCCCTGCTGCTTGTACTTGTCGAGGAGCTCCTCAAGTTCCCTTGTGGTGATCTTGGCGACGTCCTCGGACTCCATGACCTCAGCACGATCCTCAGGGTTCGCAGTAGCTAAGAGTGCAAGCTTCGTGATGCCGAGCTGTGCATTTGACTGCACAAACTCCTTTCCGAGCTTCTCATATACGCTTATGTACTGATATGCCTGACGGCGTTTAAGGTCAAACTCCTTCTCGGCGTAGTCCTCGAAGCTCTCATATCCGAGCTCAGTGTAGAGCCCGTCTATCTTCATTGTGCGGAGATCCTCACCGATAGCGCAGACCGCATTGACTGCGGTCCTGCCGTTAGCTCTGATGCGCTCCGTGATCTGTATTGCTCTTGCAGCGGCGGGGAGACTGCTCTCCCCTGCTCCTGCTGTGATAATCTGGTCCATAGTTTCCTCCTTATCTTATCAGGCAGCGGCCTTTGTTTTCTGCTGCTGTCTCTTTTTTCTTTTGGCTTTTTCTTTCGCTTTCTTGCGGTCGATGGCTACTTTCTTGAGGTATTCTTCGTAACGGCGCTCAAATTCAATGATTTCTTCCGGCTTCGGGTTGCCGGCATTGTTGTTACGATACCCTCTGCACTGCACTATCTGGAGTTCGTTTGATACCTCCATAGTGTAGTACGGCGTTCCGGGTTGCCCTACTGTCCGCAGGAACAGTATAGCCAGCTTCCCTGCTGCGTGTCGGTCTGCATATCCGCCGACACAGTGAGAGAGCTTTTCACCTTCTGCGACTATTTCTTCCGTATCATACGGCAGCCTCAGTATCAGACCGAGCTCCATATCCGTGACTTCAAGATCACGGCGGTGTGCATCCGACTCCGCAAGCTGTCCTTTTGTCTTCTCACTGCGTATGGTACGAAGCATTTCTGTTGTTCTGTCATGAGCTGCAAACATATCCTTCGGCATTGTTACTACATCGGTGCTCATATCTCGCCCGAGCTCGATGCACTGCTCGATATAGTCCTTGTAGAGAGTAATAAAGAAGTATGTTCCCTGTGAGTTCTGCTTTCTCAGAGCATAGTCCATGATCTTCTTTCGAGAGATACCTGTCATATCTCCGACTTTTCGGATATACTCTGTCGAGCTGTGGAAGTTCTCGAAGTACTTCAAGGTTTCAGCTGTATTTCTGCCCTTGAAAAAGTCACGCCTGAACTTGATATAGCTGTCGTAGTATCTGCCTTGCTCCTTAGCAAGGAACTTTATCTCCTGTCTGTCCAGACGCAGCATTTTTTTGAGATCGTTGCTGCGCCAGTTGTACCGCATTGTGACAAACTTTCCGTACTCAGGGACACGGGCCTCGACATAGTTCCTCGCAAGATACTCGAAGCCACCGTGCAGGAGGTATTCGAGCTGAGAATGCTGCGCATAGCAGCAGAGCCATGTGATATAGATATAGTCGTAGTGCTCGCCCTTGAAAAGGTATTTCAGGAAGCTGTGATCGACGGCTTCCTGATTGATGAGCGTGTAGTTCCTGTCGG
This sequence comes from Ruminococcus flavefaciens, assembly GCA_004556875.1. Lineage (GTDB taxonomy): Bacteria > Bacillota > Clostridia > Oscillospirales > Ruminococcaceae > Ruminococcus > Ruminococcus flavefaciens_S. Next base: position 2,199 of record SFFP01000087.1, on the reverse strand, counting down.
CATATCCGAAGCCGCCGATATTGAAGTTAGGCTCGGTGCAGCCCGTCTTTTTCCTTTCCCATTTATATTTTCCCTTGTTCCATACAGCCTTGTACTGTATAGCTTGTCCGGGCCTTAATTCGTACTGAGTGACTGTATACCATCCGATCTCGGGTTCCATTTCAGAGGTATCTCCCGAAAAACGCTGATATGCTTTGATACATTTGATCCGCATGAGATCTCCTGCGCCCTCGAAGATGGCAAAGTTCCTTGTCACATAGTAGCTCTGCCGCCCTCTGTTCATCTGTCTGAACTAAACAGGGTGCCCGCAGTTTGCACAATAGCCGAGTTCCTTATGCTTGTACTCCGAAGGCTTGCGGATCCCGTCCTCATAGCGTTCGTGGCAGGCTGTGCAGTAGCAGTCTGTGACCTTCCCCTTCTCACCGTCTATGAATTCTCCGAAGCTCCCGCAGGTAGGAGTGTGATACCCTCTGCGGTAGAATACGAACTTCGGAAAGAAGTCTTCTATCTCCTCTCGGTAGTCTTCTGTGCTGATAAATGAGTTGCCCACACTCTCGCCTCCTCAGAAGTCCAGGAGATCGTCGAGTGATATGCTCAGCGTGTCCTTCTTGTTCTCTGTCATAGTGATAGGCTTCGCGGCACCGTTATCGCCGCTGAGGTCAATGTGCATTGTATACCATATTTTCGCGGTTGAAAAATAAAACTTCACGGCTCTGTTATATGTCTCGAAGTCGGACAGTCCAGGCTTCGATGGTCCAACATCTTTTACAATTTCATTAAGGCATTCAGCGAAGGTTTTGCCACTCTGCTCTATGGCCTGCTCAAATTCAGGTTCTTTGTCACAGCAATACTGGAGGGCGTCTGCTACGCCTTCGGCTACTATTTTTTGCGCCCGCCCTTTAATGCTCTTGGTATCAAAGTATTCCTCTCTGTTCATAGCTTTCTCCTTATCGGTTTTATATGCAGTCAACTGCACAAGTACTCTTTTCGGGCTGTCAGCTCGTCCAGTTCATGGTGATATATCACCAGTCGCGCTATGGCATAGCCCTTCCATTTCCCAAATAGGATCAAAGAAGAAAAAGAAAACAATCACCCCCTCTCTGAGTGAGGTAGAAGGCAGACAGTAATGTGCCTTACTGAAAGCTTCGCCTACATTATACCACAAGGCGGAGCAGGAGGCAACTGTACAACCCACACGAACATAAACATAGGAATGAGGTGATAGCATGAAAAAAGAAGATATCAGGAACTGGATCGAAACCGAGACAGAAAAGTCTCGTACAGTGGACTATGACTCATATCATGATGGGAAAATGCGTGCACATATAACAGTACATATTCCTAAGCGCACTCCAGAGGAGCAGGAAGCCTATGAAAAAAGAGTCAAAGCAGCTCTCAGGGAATTCTATCATGCTGTCACAAAGCAGGGCCTTGATTGGGACGAGATAGTATCAAGGCATCAGGATTGACTTGTGCAGTCAACTGCACCAAACCGATAAGGAGGAAAAAGAAATGAAAAAGCTAACAGAAGCCGAAAAGAAAGAGATCGTCAAGAATATTCTCGGAGCGGCAGACAAAAAGAAACAGCTCGGCATTGAAGCTGACCTGCACTGCATCTCAAAAGGAGATGTGAAGGAAATTCTCAAGGCTGAGGGGGTCAACCTTAGAATATTTAACGGAGGACGCCACGACAAGAAGCACATCGAGGACGGGCTTATCGAGGAGCAGGCACAGGAGCCTGTGAACGAGCTCGACACCACGGAGCAGGCGGCAGAACAGGAAGACTACAGAGAAGAAACATACACAGAAGAGAAGATCGGTCAGCAGTGGGCTGATATCGCACTCCCTCCTTTAAGTGACGAAGAAAGAGTATGTGAACCCCGCATATTGACAGATGTACAGGATATACCTCATGCGGAAGAGCTGCTTTTAAGCAGCGGAAATGATAAAAATGCTGCCGATAGTGCTAAGTGCGGCAAGGACGCGCTTGTAATCGGTACGTATATACTTGAAGAGAATGCAGTTTTTGATGCAATAAAGGAAAAGGTCGACCAAATGAGGAACCGCAGAAGAGAGCTTGTTGCAGAGATAGGCAGTATAGATACCTATCTGAAAAGATATGCTTTTTTCTATGAGGATCTATATAACGACATATCAGGCGAGGGTGTTGAAATATGAGAACAGATGAAGAGATATACG
>SFFP01000086.1 GCA_004556875.1 Ruminococcus flavefaciens | reverse complement strand
ACTGTACTTCATAGTCGTTTTCCCTTTCCGGTTTTATTATTTTTATTCTACCAGATTTTTGGGTGTTTGTCGACTGCTCTTTCAGTATAACACTTCAATATTGTGATATTCTGTTTTACATTTGCATTGACTGAACAGAGCTTTCGCGTTTTCTCGTAATCTTTCCGTTGCGCAACCTGCGCCCCTGTGCAATTTCCTCATCACTGCGACCGAGAAGCGGCGGCAGCTTGAAACGCTCTGCCATCGCATTGCATTCTTCCAAAGAGCGCATATACATGAATGTAACAATGAAATCGAGGTGCTTTAATTGCTCACTTGAAAAATCCAACGAGCAGTTTGCCTTGTTCATCATATCCTTTGTATAGAAACCGGGCAGCTTCAGAATTCTTCCTACACTTGCGAAGAAGATTCTGCTCGGTTCAAAAATACGGCTATGTTCATAGTCTCTCAGGCTATCCGGCTTGATTCCTAAAGCCCATGCCAGATCATCCTGTGACATACTTCTCTTTTCACGGTGGTAGACAAGTGTATCTCCATAGGCTTTTGGGAGGTCAGCACATTTTTCATCTATGTCCGCCTGAGATTCGATGAGTAGTTCAATGGGAATGCTTGCCAGTGCGTTCGCAATAGGATCAACAACGACATTATCACTGTGCAGCCCTGTCTTATCAAAGTAGCTTGTTCTGCTTCTGTAATCAATCCGAAAGCTGAGACAGCATTTGTCAACATTATTAAGGGCATACTCATTCAGATGCTTTACACCTTCACGAATCTCGATATACTTCGGACTGTCGAGACAGAAGAAATTGTCAACAAACACAAATCTGCCTGTTTGCAGCGTATTATAGAATCGTTCATCCTCGGCATACAGCCTCGCAGCATCAAACATACTGATAACATAAGAGATGTTACGGGGATGTGAGCCGTTGCTTGTCCGGTGTGCAGGGGCATATCTTCCGTCCACAAAGACCATTGCCCCTCTTGCTGTTTCAAATCCGACTTCTATCATGCGTATCTTCGCCATTTCTTTGCTGACATGGAATGTAAGTGCAAGGTCATTTATAATGTGTTCGGTGATCTCCCGCTCAGACGTCACTGAGTTTGCTGAGATATAGTGCGCATACAGCTCCTGCAAATTCTTCCGTACAATACTCCTCGGCATCCGCCTGCGCACCGTTCCCATACGAGCCTGCCATTCCACCCAGTCGATCTCTTCCCGACTGGAAGAACTGCTCTGATCGCCTGTAGCCGCCAGTTCTGCATAATTCTCCCGTTCCTCTTCATATGCGTCATAGTCTTCTTCCGTCATATTCAAAGCTGTAAACCTGGTTCTCTGATGATTCTGAAGAAGCAGGAAACGAGGGTGTATTTCAATATGAAAACACTCGTGAGAGATTCCGTTCTGCTCCTTGGATTCTGTGTCACAAACAATGGGATCTATCAAAATAGTCGGTTTCTTGAATCTCAGGGTGACTTTATGATATCTGCTGAGTGTCTGCACGCTGAGATCGTCTTTTTGCGTTGCTGCTTCGTAAAATGTGTCAACTCCCTCCAGCATAAGCTGTCCGCTGATTACACATGGTACGGGTCTTTTCTCTCCGTAATACTCGTAGACACGAGAGGTTTTGCCGGGAAGACATAGCTTGCTTGCAATCCTTCCTTTTACGCTGAGCTTTGCGTAGCGGATATCTGCTCCCAGTTTTTCCGCATACTCCCACATATCCACAAAGCCTTTCTTTGCGATAGAACCCATCATATCATGCTGAATCAGCCGTCTTTCGGCATCCTCTTCGATCTGTTCCAGGGACATTACACCAACAAGGCAGTCGGTGAGCTTGATGCCGCTGAGATTATCTTTTCGTCTGTATACAGATATTTCCGGCTCAGAACACCAATACCAGCTACCGTCATCTTCCTGAAAATGCTTTGCGTCCTCACAGGTACGGATTCTGAACCACTGCTTCTTTTTTACTGTTGTCCTGAAACAGCTGCAGAGATAATCATAATATTCACTGCGGGTAGAAGATATCGCTGTAACCCGTTCAAGCTCCTTCTCAACGGCGGCATAGTCCGGTTCTGAGATCTCAAGGTCGGCAACGACGATCACGTCCAGATAGAATCCGGTGTCGCTGCCGTCTGCACAGGCACAGTCGATGCGTTTCAGTGCCATACCGAAAAGCACAACGCTTGCAGCCCCAGACAAATGTTTCCGCTTCAGTTCCACTGAAACCACTCCGGATTCTATTGCTTTAGCCAGGGTGCGACGATAGTCGTCCCAGCGTGCTGCTACCATTTCAGATACTGTTTCATAAGTACCGGGAGCGACATCCTCCAGTTCCCAGTCCTCGACGATATCGACCTCACCGTTTTCCGGGCTGATGCCCAGCCCATCTGAATTCTTATACCAAAATGCCATTCATTTCCTCCTGTATTAAGTCAATAGAGTGGAAAATACGTCTTTCTTTTCTCGATTTTCTGCGATATTACTTCCATTTTCGCAGACTCACATAACAAATACGTTCGGTGGCGACTAAGGTTTTCCATAAGAGACTGTTGGCAATCGCTTCTGCCACACACCATAAGGCGGAAGCGGTTGTATCTCTCCGGGGAAAATCTTTACTTGGTATTATATCACATTCTTTGTGCTTTGTAAAGAGCAAAATGTAAATTTTAGGACTTGACAAAGCACTAACTATGTGTTATAATACAGTCAGAAACAATGCAAAATGGGCTGAAAGTTACAAGAGATGTGATTCAGCCTACGAAAAATCGGCAAATCGCATAAAATGACGCCCTTTTATTTGTGCGATTCGCTTTATGATGCTTCATATATATGAGAGGAGTAACTTATGGCAGCGCAAAACGATGAAAAAAAGGCACGGCTCGACCGTCCGTATGCCGGCAGACGAAGTATGCAGGAGCAGTCCACAAACAGTGATGCGGGGAAGGAGATACCGGTTCTTTGCAGGCAGATTCGTTTCTTCCGTGAAAAGAAGAATATTGAGCAAAAGGAACTTGCTGAAAAGGTCGGCATCAAATCAAATGCAGTCAGCAACTGGGAGAACGGCAGAACGCGCCCGGATATTGCCTTGCTGCCGAAGATCTGTGAGGTGCTGGGTGTCAGCCTTGACGAGCTGTTCGATATGAAGAAGCCGGATCCGGAGACACCCAAGCAGACCATTACTATGACGAAAAAGACATCATCTGAAGAGGATGTTCTGCTGGAAGGTTTTCAGCAGCTCTCAGCCGGTCACCGCAGTGTCGTATCTTCTATGGTGCGTCAACTCTGCGATGTGGAGGATCAGGAGCTGTATAACAGCATTTCGGAAGAGACTATGTTTACCAAAGGACTCTGCGCAGGTTTTGATGCCGGAACAGAGTATGAGGATCAGGGAGAGCCGATTCATCTGTATAAGAACAAGCTGCATCCGCTTATGGACTGTGTATTTCCTGTAAACGGTGACAGTATGGAGCCTGATTTCCATAGCGGCGACCTTGTTATGGTTCAGAGACTTTCTGAAAGTTCTGAACTGTCCTACGGTGAGATCGGTGCATTCAGCTTCCATAACGAAACCTATATCAAGAAGTTCACAAAAAAAGGTCTGGTATCACTGAACAAGAAATATAAGCTCATGCACTTCGGTGCGGATGATGATGTTTACCTCATCGGCAGAGTGCTTGGCGTGCTTGACCCCGATGCCGTAGTATCCTACGAGGATATGGTCAGATACGAAAGGGTCAAAAAGCGGCTGGGAGCTGAATAAAACAGCACAGAGGGGGCGAAGACTATGAAATCACATACAGAACGTGTTTATGTAAAGGTAACTTCTGAAACGGATGCCACCGGATATATGCAGCCGAAAGCGATAACATGGAGTGACGGAAGAGTATTTCAGATCGAGACAGTCAAGGATTTCCGTCCTGCCGGTACACAGCACAACAGTGGTACAACGGACTGCTATACCGTTGTGATAAAGGGAGATACAAAATACCTGTTCTTTGAGCGGGCAAACCGATATCAGAAAAGCTCGGTCGGCAGATGGTATGTGGAGTGCCAGAGTACGGTGTAAATTATGATATGCGGAGGGGTGTGAAGCATGGCTGAAAAGGTGTACATTGCAATTGACCTGAAATCATTTTATGCGTCCGTTGAATGTGCAGACCGCGGATTTGATCCTTTGACGACACATTTGGTAGTTGCGGATGAGACCCGCACCTCTAAAACGATCTGCCTTGCAGTTACACCTTCACTGAAAGCATATGGTATCTCCGGCAGAGCGAGACTGTGGGAAGTAGAAGATGCTGTCAAGCAGATCAATAACAAACGTTTTCAGGATGCGCTTCGTGCCGGTGCGCTGCCGAAGAACGAGGACGGCACACACCGCTTCGTTTCCGAGTCCTTCTATGCAGATGCTCTTGCCGCCGATCCTGCTCTGAAGCTCGCCTTTATTATCGCACCGCCGCGAATGAAGCTTTATGAGGAGATCAGCACAAAGATTTTCTCAATCTATATGCGATATGTCAGTGCCGAGGATATCCTGGTCTATTCCATCGATGAGTGTTTTATAGATGTGACCGGCTACCTCACTACTTACCATATGACCGCTCACGAGCTTGCAATGACAATGATCCGTGAGGTACTGTATGAGACGAGGATCACAGCAACGGCGGGAATCGGCACGAACCTCTACCTTGCCAAGGTTGCAATGGATATTGTTGCAAAGCATGTTAAAGCGGATAAAGACGGTGTGAGGATCGCAGAACTGAACGAGCGCACCTATCGGGAACTACTCTGGTGTCACACGCCTATGACAGACTTCTGGAACTTCGGCCCCGGTACAGTGAAGCGGCTTGCGGCACTGAAATGCTTCACAATGGGAGATGTTGCGAGATTTTCCATGACAAATGGAGACCTGCTGTATAAGGCACTGGGTGTTAAGGCAGAAGCAGTTATTGACCATGCATGGGGCTGGGAGCCGATAGAGATTCCTGCCATCAAGGCATACAGACCTGCAAGCAACAGTATTTCGTCCGGTCAGGTGCTGAAAGAGCCGTATGACAGCGCATTAGCCCGTCTGATCGTAAGAGAAATGACGGAGCTGCTTGCACTTGACCTAGTGCGGAAAAGAGTGGTAACGAAGAAGATTACATTAACGATCGGATATGACAGGACATCATTGACACCTGCAAATCCGAAAAAGGCTGAATCTACGGTTCATGATAAGTTCTTCATTGCAAACTCTGATAAATTGTATACAGGCAGACTGGCCAAAGACCACTATGGTCGCATTATCCCTTATCACGCTCATGGCACAGGCAACCTCGAAACGTGGACATCCTCCACACATGACATCTGCGATTGTATGATGCAGCTCTATGACCGGATCATAAATTCTGATCTGCTGATTCGGCGTGTGAATATCTGTGCTTACAATATCATTTCAGAAGACAATATCCCGGAGGATACAGCGCCTGTACAGCTTGAATTGTTCGTGGATTATGAGGCGCTGGAGCGAGAGAACGCAGAGAAGAGAAAGAAGGCTGACAAGGAAAAAGCCCTGCAAAGGGCTACACTGGCCTTACAGTCAAAGTTTGGAAAAAATGCCGTTCTGAAGGGAATGAATCTAATTGAGGGCGCAACGACAGTAGAACGTAACGGTCAGATCGGCGGTCACAGATCAGGAAACGAATAGTATAGGAGGTTGAGTGCTTATGACGAAAGGTCTGCGTAAGGGTGAGCCTGACGCAAGAGTGATATATATGGATATAATTGATCTGCCGCATTTCCATGTTCCCGGCAAACCTTATATGAATAGTTGGAGCCGTGCGGCGCAGTTTTCTGCGTTCAATGCGCTCGAAGGCTACGAGGACATGGTTGACGAAGAGGCAAGAGAGGTTGGTGTACAGGAAACATTGAGCGAATCGGAGCTGGAGGTGCTGAATCAGAAGATCAACCTGATATATGATGTGCTGGAGGACGGATATCATCCGGTGCTGAAGTTCACATACTTTCTGGATGATATGCTGAAAGCAGGTGGCTCTTATGTCACACTGACGGAAAGAGTCAGGAAGATAGATGCAGTAAACAGGAAAATACAGCTCTTCAAGACTACAGGCACAAGCAAGAGTTACATGGAGCTGGATATGGATAAGATCAGCGATATAAGCGGAGATCTGGTGGATCATATTGAATAGTGGGAGGATATATCATGAAATCGAGAATCTATAACAACCCGAAGAATGAAGCAAAGAATGCGGACAGGGAACGCCGCAGAATCCTTGAGTCTTTTGATAAGCAGAAGATTTCTGATTACATAAGAAACGTACTGCATATGGAACCGATGGATGATGAGATCAATTTCTGGGCAGCGGTATGCAAGGCAATTTGTGCTGATCCGCTTTCAAACCCGAAAAAACAGAAGCAGGCTGCGGAGTGGCTGCATGATCACGGTATGAGTACAGGCCCCGATGATGATAATGTTCCTGAAATCGGGAGACAGCTGATCAAGGAACCCACACGGTTTATGTTCGGTGAGCCTGTTGAAGCCTATTCCTATGGTGATCTGAGAATCGCAAGAACCTGCGGACTGGGCGGCGGCCCGGTAAAGAAACTCATTATTTCCATATCTCAGATCGGCGGCAAAGATCCTGCTGAAAAGGATATGCTTAAAGTAGCACAGATGCTTGGTATTGACATGGAGAAGGATGTGAAGCGATACACAACAACCTCTTATGGCCCATATCTTCGTCACACATTCTATTTTGAGCAGATCGTAGACGGAGAAGTTGCGTGAAGAACAGCGTCATGTGAGATGGCGGCTATTTTGAGGAGGTGCGGTTATGAACGACATTCGTTTTCCAAATGATCTGCTTCCCACAGGAATAACGGCACCGATAGCATTTATCGTTGACAAGCAGCCAGATTTACCGGATTACGGCGTTGACAATGGCGATCTTGTAATCGTTGACCGTGAAGCAAAATTCGCCGAGGGTGTGCTGTCGGTGTTTGTGAAAAACAAGACCAACAGGGATACCAATCCACACCCGTATAGGGTAAGCAGGGAGAAGATCAAGGGCTACAAGTATTTCGGGAAAGTGGCTATGGTTATGAAATACTATGGGAATAGTCCGTTGCAAGAGAACTAACACAGGAAATACAGCATACAAATAGTGATTTCGGGGGAGCAGTGATATACTGCTCCCATTTTTATGGACAGACGGAAATAAAGGTGCAGAAAATGGGCGGGAATTATGCTATAATGGGAGATAAGTTGCACAGAGCCTTTTTAATTTACCGAAAACCACCATA
>SFFP01000085.1 GCA_004556875.1 Ruminococcus flavefaciens | reverse complement strand
TAGAGATACTATTTTTACTTCAATATTCAGTTATTATTTCAGTCCGAAAGCTATTCGGACTGTTTTTTATTGCAAAAACATGGGTTTGTCAACAGCACCTAATGTGATGCCCCATGCGTAACTTATTTTTTCATATGCAAACCAGTTCAGAAACTGACAGAATAGGCTCAGCACCGTTATTACAAGTGCTGTAAAGGGACTTTCTCTGAACTTCAGAACTCCCTTTTCAGTCTTATTCCTCATTCTCCTCGTCCTCAGGGTCTGCTTCGATAACTACTTCATTCTGCTCTTCAAGTGCAGCCTCAGCTTCTGCAGCCTTAGCCTGTTCCTCTGTGAGCTGTTCTACCTTTTCGGTCTCTGCATTGTCATCATGCTCAGCACGGGTAAATGCAACTACATTTGCGCCCTCGTTGACTCTCATAACTCTAACGCCCTTTGCGATACGTCCCATTACACGGATATCGCTTGCAAGGATACGAATTATGATACCGTCGCTTGATACAAGGATTATATCGTCCTCTTCGTCAACTATCTTGATACCGCATACGTGTCCGCGTATATCGTCAACCTTGTAGTTTGTAAGTCCATAGCCGCCGCGGTTCTGTATACGATAGCTGTCGATCTCGGTGCGCTTGCCGTAACCGTTTTCGGTAACTGTAAGGAGAGTTGCTCCCTCACGTACTCTTGCCATGCTTACAACATAGTCACCGTCGCGCAGCTTTATAGCTCTTACGCCGTGAGCTGAACGTGAAAGTGCTCTGCCCTTGTTTTCTTCAAGGCGGATAGCCATACCGTTATGTGTAGCAACAAAGAGCTGTGCATTGCCGTCTGTCATGCGAACGCCTGCTATCTCGTCGCCCTCGTCAAGACCGATAGCGATAAGACCGTTCTTGCGGACATTCTTGTAGAGAGAGAGGTTAGTTCTCTTTATCTTGCCGTTCTTTGTGACGATAGTTATGAACTTCTCGTCGCTGAAGTCGGTAGTCTTTATCATTGCCGCTATCTTCTCATTTTCTGTGAGAGGAAGCAGATTTATCAGGTTAAAGCCTCTTGAAGCCTTTGAACCGTCAGGTACTTCATAGCATTTCAGCTTGTACATGATACCCTTATTTGAGATAAACAGGATATTGTCGTGAGAACCGCAGATGAACATTTCCTCAACGAAATCCTCTTCACGCTGTTTCATACCTGTTATTCCGCGTCCGCCGCGGTGCTGAGTTTTATACTCTGTAAGCGGCATACGCTTGATATAGCCGTTGTTTGTGAGAGTAACGACGCAGTCCTCTTCCGGGATAAGGTCCTCTATATCAACTTCACCGCTGACATTTTCGATGTCTGTACGGCGCTTGTCGCTGAATTTCTTGCGGATAGAGTTGAGGTCGTCAAGAATGATAGCGTAAACTCGGTTTACATCAGCAAGGATATCCTCATAATCGGATATCTTTGTAAGAAGTCCATAGAGTTCATCGGTTATCTTCTGTCTTTCAAGACCTGTCAGCTGTCCTAAACGCATCTGTACGATAGCCTCAGCCTGTTCCTCGGAAAGACCTGTCTGTGCCTCGATATGGAGACCTGTAAGGTCGTACTGTGCACGGTCAAGAAGTGCAGACATATCAACGTCCTTGAAGCGTTCTATCATGCGTGACTTTGCGTCCTGTACAGTAGCACTTGAACGGATTATAGCGATGACCTCGTCGATATAATCAGCGGCAAGCACAAAGCCCTGCAAGATATGCGCTCTTTCGAGAGCCTTTCTCAGGTCAAAACGAGTTCTTCTCTGTATAACATCTACCTGGAAATCGAGGTAGTGCTGAAGCATTTGCTTGAGAGTGAGTATCTTAGGCTCGCCGTTTACAAGGGCAAGCATGATAATGCCTACTGTGTCCTGAAGCTGTGTGAGTGCAAAGAGCTTATTGAGAACGATATTCGGAACAGCGTCCTTTTTCAGCTCGATAACTACTCTCATACCGTCCTTGTCGGACTCGTCGCGGAGGTCGTAAAGTCCCTCTATACGCTTGTCTCTTGCAAGCTGATTTATGCTCTTGAGGAGTCTCTCCTTACGGAGCATATAAGGAATTTCATCAATGATTATGCAGTTTCTTCCCTTTATCTCCTCAAAGTGAGTACGGCTTCTGAGGGTTATCTTTCCCTTACCTGTACCGTATGCGGCACGTATGCCTGCACGTCCCATGATTATGCCGCCTGTAGGAAAATCAGGTCCCTGAATATGCTCCATGAGCTGTTCAAGGGTACAGTCAGGGTCGTCGATAAGGAGCGCAAGAGCGTCTATTACCTCGCCGAGATTGTGTGGAGGTATGTTTGTTGCCATACCTACGGCGATACCTACAGAACCGTTTACCAGAAGATTAGGAAATCTTGACGGAAGTACAACAGGCTCTTTAAGACGATCGTCGTAGTTTGAGGTAAAGTCAACAGTCTCCTTGTTGATATCCGTAAGCATATCAAGTGTGAGCTTAGCCATTTTAGCCTCGGTATAACGGTAAGCCGCAGGGCCGTCACCGTCGATGGAACCGAAGTTTCCGTGACCGTCAACAAGGGGATAGCGCATTGAGAAGTCCTGCGCAAGTCTAACAAGTGCGTCATATACCGACGCATCGCCGTGTGGATGATAGCGTCCCAGAACCGCACCGACTGTATCGGCACACTTACGGTAAGGCTTCTCGGGAGTAAGTCCGTTTTCATGGAGCGTATACAGTATTCTTCTGTGTACAGGCTTCAGACCGTCTCTTACATCGGGAAGCGCTCTGGAAACAATTACCGACATGGCGTAATTGAGCATGGAATTTTCCATTTCGTCAACTATCTCGGTATTTATTACCTTTGAGTTGTCAGTGTAAAGCATTTTTTCCTCCTGAGAGAATGATTTTTATTTATGGTCTCTTATTTCTTGATATCTCTTACTGTTTTAAGCTCTGACTCTGAAAAGCCTTCTTTCGGAAGTATATAGAACATTTCCTTTCCTGACATTATCAGGAAGAATTTGTCATGCTCCATAAGCTGAAAGCTTTCATCAACTGTCAGTCTTGTCTTTTCGGGAAGCGGATCAAGATCCTCTGATGTCTGTTTATCTTCATCAGGGATATTGTTCATGTCGTCGGATACTGTAGATATATCTACAAATTTCTCGCCTATGCCTATTTTATACAAAGGCTCGCCGAGAGTCCTTACAGACTCTGTGATACTGCGGTGTATCTTCTTCGGAGAATACCACTCTCTTACGGCAAATGCACACGCAAACATAAACGCAATGTATATCAGATATTTCTGAGTCTTTGTGGTATCGCCTGATCTGAGGACACCAACGATCAGCAGTGCTATTGCTATGACTGTGAATATTATCATATAAACTCTGCTTTTCGGGTATATGAATTTCTTCTGAAAAGCAAGATAAGCTTCGCTGAATGTATCCACAGGCACTTTATATTCTTTTTCAAGCTTGTAACTTTCTTCCATATCTGCTCCCATCATATATCAAGGTCCTGTGCGAACTTAGCGTTTTTCTCGATAAACAGGCGGCGCGGCTCAACCTTGTCGCCCATGAGTATGCTGAATGTCTCGTCAGCCTTGAGAGCATCTTCCATGCCTATCTTGACGATAGTACGGTTCTCAGGGTCCATAGTTGTTTCCCAGAGCTGTTCGGGGTCCATCTCACCAAGACCTTTGTAACGCTGAACTTCAACGTCCTTGTACTTTCCGTCCTCGGAAAGCTCAGCGATATACCTGTCGCGCTCCTCGTCAGAGAAAGCGTAGTAAACCTTTTTCTTGCGCTCTACTCTGAAAAGCGGCGGCTGTGCGATATAAACGTTTCCGTTAGTGATGAGCGGTCTCATATAGCGGAAGAAGAAGGTAAGCAGAAGTGTTCTGATGTGCATACCGTCGACATCGGCATCTGCCATGATGATTACTTTGCCGTAACGGAGCTTTTCTATATCAAAATCCTCACCTATGCCTGTACCGAGAGCCGTAACTACAGGTTCAAGCTTGTCATTGCCATATATCTTGTCGATACGTGCCTTTTCAACGTTGAGCATCTTGCCCCACAGTGCAAGGATAGCCTGAAAACGTCTGTCTCTTCCCTGCTTTGCAGAACCGCCCGCAGAATCTCCCTCGACGATGTATATCTCGGTATAGCGGTTATCGCGCTCTGAACAGTCTGCAAGCTTTTCTGGCATGGAAGCATTGCCGAAAGCGTTTTTCTTACGCTCTGCTTCTCTTGCACGTTTAGCGGCTTCACGAGCTTTAAGGGCTGATAAGCTCTTTTCAAAGATGAGATTTGCGGTCTCGGGATTTTCCTCAAGGAAATTCATGAGCTTTTCCTGTACCATTTTCTCAATGAAAGGACGGACCTCAGGATTTCCGAGACGGCCCTTTGTCTGTCCCTCAAACTCACATTCTGTGAGCTTTACAGAGATTATTGCAGTAAGACCTTCACGGACATCTTCGCCTTTGAGCTTGTCCTTAGGGTCTTTTATCTTGCCCATTTTCATACCATAGTCGTTTATGACCTTGGTAAGGGCGTTCTTGAAGCCTGTTTCGTGTGAACCGCCGTCTTTTGTATGGATATTATTTGCAAACGAGAGGATTATCTCATTATAGCTGTCGTTGTACTGAAGAGCTATCTCAGCGAAAGAGTCGCCCTGAGTTCCTGAAATATAGATAACATCGCCGCTTATTGACTCAAGCTCGCGTGTCTTGTGGATATGCTCTACGAACTGACGGATACCGCCCTCATAATGGAGAGTTTCGCCAAGAATATTTTCCTTGTCGCGCTTGTCAGAAAAGACTATCTTTACGCCTGCGTTTAGGAAAGCCTGTTCACGGAGTCTTCTGAGAAGGACCTCATAGCTGTAAACGGTAGTTTCGAATATCTCGTCATCAGCCTTGAACATAACGCTTGTACCTGTCTCGTTGGTATCGCCGATGACTTTGAGCTGTTCATCGTAATGACCGCGCTCAAAACGCTGGAAGTATACGTGCTCGCCGTCCTTGACTGTAAGCTCCAGCCACGATGAAAGAGCGTTTACGACAGAAGCGCCGACACCGTGGAGACCGCCTGATACCTTATATCCGCCGCCGCCAAACTTACCGCCTGCGTGGAGTATGGTATAAACAACGGTAGCTGCTGAAATACCCTCCTTAGGATGGATACCAACAGGGATACCACGTCCGTTATCTGAAACGCGGATAACATCTCCTTCAAGTATCTCGACAGTTATCTCAGTACAGTAGCCTGCAAGAGCTTCGTCGATAGAGTTGTCCACTATCTCGTAAACGAGGTGATGCAGACCTCCGGGACCTGTCGAGCCGATGTACATACCTGGTCTTTTGCGGACCGCTTCAAGTCCTTCCAGGACTTGTATGTCGTTTTCATCGTAGTTGTTGTTCTGCTGACTCATGATTTACCTCCAATAATTTTGGTTGTATATGTCATTTACCCAATTGATGGGGTTATTGTCTATATAATTGCAGATATCGAGAAATTCCTTCTCATTGCGGATAATGTGGTCGTGGAATGATTTCTGCCAGATCGATATACCTGTTTCCTTTGAAACAAATCTTTTCATAGAACCTATTATGTTCGAAACTGTAGGGGCGGATATCATCCGCCCGCTATCTGCGGTAAAAATTTCATTCATAATAGAAATTATCAAATGAACATGATCTGGCATAATGCAATATTTCACGACAGAAACATTGTCATAATGATTTTTTATATCATTGATCGAAAAATCCAATATTTTTCCTATATCTGTAAGATTTATTTTCGGGCGGATAATATCCGCCCCTAATAATTTCGATGCCGTTGGACCACCGAGGGCGGCGTCCCCTACGTCAATGATATCCGATAAATACGGTATCCTGTCTTTTGTGCAAATGGTAATGAAATACAGACCATTCCGCGAATAATCGTAATTTTTCAATCTGTTGAGCCTGCGATCATGCTCCTTCATCAGAATCCTCCGCCCTCTTTGAGGCGTTTCCGCAGTGTAGCCGCCGAAAGCTGAGAGATATAGACCTTTTCCACACCTTTTTTTACGGTAACTATAAAGCTTTTCGGCATTTCATACGTGGTATATATGCAGTGATGCTCTTTTTCTGCCCTTTCAAGCAGTTTCTTGGTGCACTTTTCAACAGTTGTGTTCTCAATGTCGAAAACTCCAACCACATCTCTGATATCTACAGAGTAATTATTCCCTATGTGCAGATACATTTTCTTCCTCCTCAACCGCGCTGCCGCCGCTTATACGGAGTATTTTTCCCTTTATTTCGGGAAGAAGCGCACTTTCATTAGGAGTAGTGATGAATACCTGCATATCCTTGATGATATCAAATACAAATCTCTGACGGCTCTCGTCAAGCTCCCCCATAACATCGTCAAGGAAGATCACGGGAGCGTCTTTCGACTTCTGCATGAATATCTCAGCCTGTGCAAGCTTCATGACCAGCGCCGCGCTCTTGATCTGACCCTGTGAGCCGTAATCCTTAGCACTTACGCCGTTTATTTTTATGATTATCTCATCGCGGTTCACACCTGCATGAGTGCTTCCCGTTCTGATGTCGTAATCTGCTGTTTCTGCGAGCTTTCTGTAATACTGCTCGTAAGCCTGTTCGCCGCATGGAGTTTCAAGATCCTCGGGTCTGAAAACATTTGACTTGTATTCCAGCTCAAGCTCCTCTGCGCCGCCCGATATAGTGCGGTAAAGCCTTCCGCATATCTCATTGAATTTTCTTATATACTCGCTGCGCATATAGGAGATGACAGCTCCCTCTCGTGAAGCCTGTCTGTCCCATATTTCAAGGATACTGCGGTCGGTATTTCCCTGCATTATGCCTTTGAGAAGCGCATTTCGCTGATTCATTATTGCATTGTTCTTGTTTATGTGCATAACGAACACGGGATTTAGCTGCGAAGCCGCCATATCCACGAAATTACGCCTTTTTTCAGGTGAACCCTTTACGATATCCACATCGTCGGGAATGAATGCGATACATTTAAAAACATCGAAAAGTGCCCTTGTACCCTTCTGTTTCACGCCGTTGAGGGTGATATTCTTGGGATTTGAGCCGCTTCTCGTCATTTCAAAGGATATTTTCTGTTCGCGGACGCTGTCAAGAATTTTTATCTTTGCCTCCATGCGGTTTCCGCCGAGACAGATATAGTCCTTTTCCTTTGAGCCGCGAAAACTCTTGCAGCCGGAAAGTATCCACATTGCTTCAAGAAGATTGGTCTTTCCCTGTGCATTAGGTCCGACTATGATATTGTACTTAGGGTCGGGAGCAAAGGAGATACCTTTGAGATTTTTGAAACCATCGATGTCAGCATATGTGA
>SFFP01000084.1 GCA_004556875.1 Ruminococcus flavefaciens | reverse complement strand
AAGTTTACGCTCAGAATCGATACCGTAGATATATCCAATCAGCATCATTTTTATCATTACAACAGGATCAATCGCAGGCCTTCCTGTATTTGAATACAGGTCAGCTACCTTGTCATAGATGAAATCAAAATCTACAAGTCTATCAAGATCTCGCAGAAAATGCTCCTGTGGCATTAGTTCTTCAAGTGTCACAAATGACATTTTCATTTGCCTGCTTTCGGCTCTTTTTAACATTGCTGCTACCTCACTTTCGGTACTTTTATTATACCACATTCAGCTCTCTATGTCGAGGGTTTGTCAACAGCACCGAAACGTGACACCCTTTGCGGCAAGGGTATCGTGAAGCACTATATCCTTATGTTGCTTCTGCTCCATTTCAACAGGCAGTTTTCATCAGGTCTGGTGAATGGATTCCGACAGCGAGCTGTGGTATGATTGTTGGTCAGGAGGTGACCGCGGCGATGAGGTTGCAGGATCTGTACTACGGGAACATCATACCGTGTCAGCACGATGTCAGGAAGGACTCCGACTACGCAAAACAAAGTCTTGAGCTCCTCAAGATGTGCGACACACTGGAGAAAAGGCTATCGACTGACGATAAGAAGCTGCTGAACGACATAACGGATATGCAAGGAATGCTGTCCGAGACAATGGCAGCGGAGAGCTACATACAGGGCTTTCGTGACTGCGCCGAGCTGATAATAGACGTGATGTTCGGCAGCAGCGAGAACCTGAAATAACAACACAACAATCAAATGGAGAGGGTACGGTAAAACACCGTACCCATTTTCGTATCAAAGGTAGCGGCTAACCACCGCTCTCATAATAATTCATAAAGGAGAAAGTTAAAATGAACAATGCAAATCATACGAGAAACACAAGCGAAATAATAACAGGAGGAACGAATGAGATATACAGAAATGTTCAGAAACGAACCGGACGTGCTGACTGTCCCAGAGGCAGCAAAGCTGCTCCGCATTGGAAAGAATCAGGCTTACGAGCTCGTGAAGAATGGAAGTCTCGGAGCGATAAGGCTCGGCAAGAAGATAATTATCCCGAAGCCGGCTCTTGTTGACTTCTGCCGAAACGAGAGAAACTATTTAGTGCTTCTGCCGAAATGAGGTGAAAGGTATGGATTTTTCGGGAGAAGTGTGGTATTGTTGTCGTGACGAAAGTCACGATAAGGAACGATTTGGGAATTGAAAGGAGGATGCCAATGAAAATAACCACAGGACATTTAGCTGAGAAAAGCGGCAAATGGTACGCCGTTATAAACTTATACGATGCCGACGGTAAGCGTCACGAAAAGTGGCGCTCCCTCGGACTGGACGCAAAGAAAGGCACCAAGACCGAAGCCAGCCACCGTCTGAACGAGGTGCTGGAGCAGTACAATCTTGGTGATCAGTACCTGCACGAAGGAATGTCGAGAGCCGACAAGGAGCGCAACCGCATAGCTGATATGCGAGTTGAGGACTACCTTGCGGAGTGGCTTGAGTCCTACAAGGGCAACATCACGAAGTCCACATACACAAGCTACAAGCGGTACATGGACGTACACATGATACCATTCTTCAAGAAGATGAAGATAAAGGTCAAGGAGATAACCGGCGACGAGATAAACGAGTACTATGCTTACCTCAGAGCCAAAGGACTGAAAGGCACAAGCTGTCAGCGGCACCATTCGCTCCTGCACCTTGCATTCAAGTCTGCAATGAAGCGTCGTATCATTCCGACAAATCCCGTCGATCAGGCTGACCGCCCAAAGTCGGTGCAGTTCATAGGAAACTACTATAACGCTGAGGAGATAAAGCAGCTCATCGACTGCACAAAGGACGATCCGCTGCACATCGTAATCGTTATAGCTGCCTATTACGGACTTCGCCGCAGCGAGGTCATCGGGCTGAAATGGTCAGCGGTGGACTTCGTAGGCAAGACCATAAGCATCAAGCACAAGGTATTGCAGGACGAGGACGGAGTTGCAGGCTACGATGTTATGAAAACGAAATCGTCGTACAGAACGCTACCGCTGATACCCGTAGTCGAGCAGGCACTCATCGCCGAGCGTGAGCATCAGGCAGAAATGAAGAAGGCTTTCGGCAGAGGCTACTGCAAGAAGTACGAGGACTACATCTGTGTGGACGCTGTGGGAGAACTGATACGTCCCAACTATGTGTCGGACCATTTCCCGATAGTGCTCCGCAAGAACGGTCTGCGGAAGATACGCTTCCATGACCTGCGGCACAGTTGTGCCAGTTTGCTCCTTGCAAACGGAGTGCAGATGAAGCTGATACAGGAGTGGCTGGGTCACAGCGACATAGGTACAACGAGCAACGTGTACAGCCATGTGGACAGCGAAAGCAAGAAGCTGAGTGCTGAGGCGATAGCTAAAGCGCTCTCAGAGTAAAATAAAAGCCTCCGGACGTTATGTCCGGAGGTCTAACATAAACAGTATATTTGAAATCGTAATTAGTATAATGCGCGGAATGAAAATCGCGCCCCAGAAAAACTGAGACGCGAAATTGGCTGCGCGGGCTCCGCGCTGGCGCAGTGGGTGGGATTCGAACCCACGTCCCTCAAGGGGCATCATGATTTCGAGTCATGTCCGTTATGACCACTTCGATACCACTGCGTATTTAATTTAACTATAAAACTGCGAGAAAACTGCGAGAAAGCCAATTGCAAACACAACTGTGAACACCGCCGAAACCACGCAGAACAGGGATAAATCAAAGTGCGGCAAGCTCAGAAACGACTATGTTTCGAGTCATGTCCGTTATGACCACTTCGATACCACTGCATAAAATTACTGTAATATTATACCACACAGTTAAAAGAAAATCAATAGTCTTTCAAAAAATTAATAATATAACTAAAGAAGCAGAGCATCAACTCCGCTTCTTTGGTATCTTTTCAAGCAGGAATATTCTGCCGCTGAATGGCGGAATATCCATTATAAGTCTATCTTTTTCAGCGCTGAACTTAGTTTTCCCATTCGGAGTAGTTCCGCTGTAAAGCTGATTATCGGAATCAATCAGCAGTTTAACGTTATACCCCTGACCTATGGTGACAGAATAACCCGGCTGAAACCAGTCTGAAAAGTTAAAGACTGCGAGTATGTCGCCTTCTGAGGCTTTTCTGCGGACTGCATAGACGCACCGCTCGATCGAATTGCAGTCAGACCACTCAAAATTTGTCGGGTCGTAATCATAGTGCAGAGCCTTGTTTTCAAGATATATCTTATTGACATCTTTTATGTATTCATGGAAGGAGTCGTGCAGAGGATATTTCAGCATATCCCAGTCCTGCTGGCGCTTTTCGTTCCATTCGCGGAGCTGAGCTATCTCATTTCCCATGAAGTTAAGTTTTTTTCCGGGATGTACTATCATGTACAGGTACAGTGCTCTTGCCTGCGGAAATTTCTCTGCGTACTGTCCGTTCATTTTTTGCGCTATAGTAGCTTTTCCGTGGACTACCTCATCGTGAGAGAGGGGGAGTATGAACTTCTCATTATAGAAATACAGCATGGAAAACGTAAGCTTGTGATAATCCCTTGAACGGTACATAGGCGCACTCTGAAAATACTCCAGTGTATCGTGCATCCAGCCTAAGTCCCATTTATAGTCAAAACCGAGACCGCCTGCAAAAACAGGAGCAGTCACCCTCGGATAAGAGGAGGAGTCCTCGGCGGATATGATAGCGGAAGAATGCCGTGCTTTAAGTCCGCAGTTCATGGATTTTATGAACTCGATAGCAGTGCGGTTCTCGCCGCGTCTTTCGTCACCGTTCCAGTATATCATATTTCGGATAGCGTCCATACGCAGACCGTCAAAGTGATAAACGCTCAGCCAGTAATCGGCAGCAGACTGTATAAAAGACCTTACCTCACCCTTTGAGTGATTGAAATTCCTGCTTCCCCATTCATTATATCCTGCTTCATCGTCAGGGTATTCATACAGCTTTGTTCCGTCGTATTCCGTAAGCGCGTAGTGGTCAACAGCAAAGTGTACAGGAACGAAATCCACGATAACGCCTATACCGTTTCTGTGGCATTTATCCACAAATATCATAAGTTCTTCGGGAGTGCCATAACGTGAAGTAGGTGCAAAAAAGCCTGTGCTTTGATATCCCCACGACTCATCGCAGGGGTGTTCGCTAAGCGGCATAAGCTCGATGAAATTAAAACCGAATTCCTTTACATATTCAATAAGCTCATCGGCTATCTCAGCATAGGAGTACCAGCCTGTTTCTTCCTCGTCTGAACGCCTTTTCCATGAGCCGAGATGGACTTCATATATATTCAAAGGCTTATCGCGGCAGTCTGAACGATTTTCAAGCCATTCCTTGTCTGTAAATTTATATCCGTCTATACTTCTTATGACAGAGCAAGTTCCGGGACGCAGTTCCATACCAAATCCGTATGGGTCACAATGGTCGATGAAATTGCCTTTTTTGTCGTAGATACGGTATTTATACCGCATACCCTCTTTAGCATCGGGCAGGCAAAGCTCAAAAAATCTTCCGTCCTCAACAGCCTTCATTGGGATATCCTCCCAGCCGCTGAAATCGCCTATTACCGATACTTTTGAAGCATTCGGCGCATAGGTGCGGAAGACAGTGCCTTTTTTGGTGATATGAGCACCGAAATACTCATACGCCGCAAATTCCTCGCCTTTATAAAAACTCATAATGTCCATACTATCAGCTCCAAACGTCAATTCCCCTTTTTTCTGATTATAACACGATATATGGTCAAAGTCAATGACGTAGAATTAAACAAAAAGGAGCTCTCACACCTATACAAATTCACTATTTACTTTAGCGCTTTGCGCCTGCAAACTGTTAAATTGACTTGTTGACATATCTGCCTTACAGTGCTATAATTTAATAGTGTTCTTAACAGTATTTAGGAGCATTAAACGGTATCAGGGAGATGAAATAATGAAAAACACCTTTGGTTCAAGCGTTTCCGTAACAGTTTTCGGTGAAAGCCACGGAGAAGCTATCGGCGCAGTGCTTGACGGCATGGCTTCGGGCATAGCTGTTGATGAAGACTTTATAGCACAGCAGATGAAGCTCCGCCAGTCCATCGGCGCACTTTCCACAGCAAGACGCGAAGCAGACAAGGTCAGGATAGTCAGCGGAGTCTTTAACGGCAGGACTACAGGCACTCCTATGACGTTTATCATAGAAAATCAGGACACAAGAAGCAAGGATTACGGCGAGCTTGCGTACAAGGCAAGACCGGGTCACGCAGACTTTTCCGCACAGATGAAGTACCACGGCTATCAGGATTTCCGCGGCGGCGGTCACTTCTCGGGAAGAATAACAGCAGGGATAGTTGCGGCAGGTGCTGTTGCCATAAGCGCGCTGCGTTCCAAAAACATAAATATAGCGACCCATATTTTATCATGCGGCGGAGTCTATGACCGTCCGTTTAGCAGTATAGATGATGACATAAAGGCACTTAACTCTATGGAATTTGCAGCGCTTGATGAAAAGAAAGCCGATGAGATGCAGGCGGCTATAACTGCTGCTAAAAATGACGGCGACAGCGTAGGCGGCAGACTTGAAACTATCGTGACAGGTCTTCCGTCAGGTGTTGGTGAACCCTGGTTCGACACGCTTGAAAGTGTGCTGGCTCATGCGCTTTTCGGAATACCTGCCGTAAAGGGCGTTGAATTTGGTGCAGGCTTTGCCGCTGCAGATATGCTCGGAAGCACCTGCAATGACGCTTTCAGAGCGTCTGAGGGCAGGATGACAAGCTCTACAAACAACAACGGCGGTATACTCGGCGGAATTTCTACAGGACTGCCAGTACTTTTCAGAACAGCAATAAAGCCTACTCCTTCTATCTACAAGGAGCAGGAAACTATCGACATAAATACTATGGAAAACACAACATTGCAGATAAAAGGCAGACATGATCCTGCAATAGTACACCGTGCAAGAGTAGTTCAGGACAGTATCACGGCTCTTGTGCTCTGCGACCAGTTATCCCTTCGCTTCGGAACAGACTGGCTGGCAAAAATCTAAGATGTAAAGGAAGAAAAACAATGGCACTTAATATTATCCGTGAGCTGCCTCATCCTTCTGAGCTGAAGGCTGCTCATCCGCTCTCACAGGAGCTTAAAGACATCAAGGCAAAGCGTGACGAAGAAGTAAAGAAGATATTCCGCGGCGAGTCTGACAAGTTCCTGCTGGTTATCGGACCCTGCTCTGCTGACAACGAGGACAGCGTACTTGATTACATCAGCCGTCTTCGCGAATTACAGGAAAAGGTAAGCGACAAGATACTCATGATTCCGAGAATTTACACAGGTAAGCCAAGAACTACAGGTGACGGCTACAAGGGAATGCTCCACCAGCCAAATCCTGCTGCTATGCCTGACCTGAAAAGCGGCATCATAGCTGTAAGGCATCTTCACATGAGAGCGCTTGCAGAAACAGGCTTTACATCGGCTGACGAGATGCTGTATCCTGAGAATTACAGCTATCTCGATGATATCGTTTCATACATCGCTATCGGTGCGCGTTCTGTTGAAAATCAGCAGCACCGCCTTGTTTCCAGCGGAATAGATATCCCTGTTGGTATGAAAAATCCAACAAGCGGCGATATCTCGGTAATGATGAACTCTATCACAGCTGCACAGCATCGCCACGCTTTCATCTACAGAGGCTGTGAGGTAAGGAGCGATGGAAATCCATATGCTCATGCGATACTTCGCGGCTATGTAAACGACAGAGGTCAGTCGTTCCCGAATTATCACTTTGAAGACCTCTATAATCTTGCAAAGCTCTATGACGAAAAAGGGCTCAAAAATCCTGCTCTTGTGGTGGATACGAACCACTCAAACTCAGGTAAGCACTTTGAGGAGCAGATAAGAATTTCAAAGGAAGTTCTTCACAGTATGCGTCACAGTGATGATATCAAAAAGCTTGTAAAGGGACTCATGATAGAGAGCTATATCGAGGATGGTTCTCAGAAGATAGGCGAGAATATCTACGGAAAGTCTATTACAGACCCTTGTCTTGGCTGGACAAAGACCGAAAAGCTTGTATACGATATTGCGGAACAGCTTTAAAAATAACAGAAAGGGCGGACGATGAGTCCGCTCTTTTTTGTATAGGAAAAACACAGGTTATTTTATTTTTTTTCTATTGACAAAAAGAAAAATATATGCTAAAATGATAATCGAATTATCGATAATCAAAATATCAAAGGGGATGTGCTGATGTCTAATCCTGATAAAAGTATTGATCCGAGACTGCTGGCAAGTGCAGAGGCGGAGTTTAATCAAAACGGGTTTATAAAGGCTGAGCTTAAAACTATATGCGAAAACGCAGGCATTACCACAGGTGCGCTGTATAAGCGATATAAGGGCAAGGAGGAGCTTTTCAGTGCTGTTGTG
>SFFP01000083.1 GCA_004556875.1 Ruminococcus flavefaciens | reverse complement strand
TATATGCAGTCAGCGATCAACTTTCTCGCTTCGCCTAATGTGTTTATCTTGGGTCTGTAAATATATTTTGTTTCAAGAACAGAGAAAATTTTCAGCTAAAGCGTTGCTATATAGATTTCCGTGCCTTGACATTGAAGGTGTAATATGATATGTTTTAGTTGGATTTGGTTATTTCGGTGAAATGTACCGAGAACCACAATCACTGTGAAGCTGAGCCTGCGGAATGTATTAATAAAATGAACTGGGGTGAAAATAATGTGTACTGATGAGAGGATAGAACAGCTTTTTGACAAAAATGCGTATCTCATAGATATTTTTCCTGAGAGAGTTCCCGAGAAAAGTGACGGACGCTATTTTGATGTTGAGAGGTATTTTCAGCAAAACAGGTCCTGTATTGACCGAAGCTTTATAAATGTTATCCTGAAACTTTACTGCTATTGTGATGTCATCGCGGTCACACAGGACGGTAAATACGAATGTCCCGAGACAGAAAAGCTTATTGATATGCTTGAAAGGTGCTTGTGCGGTGAGACAGGCTTCGTGAATATGTTCCTGTCCGAATATGATGCGCTTATCGCACTGAACAGAGATGACCTGTATATGACAGTTTATAATGCAGACGGCAAACTCGTGGAACTGATAGCTCGGCTTATAAGCGCAGAGGGACTCTTCTTCTATGAAGTTCCACAAACAGACTGACACAGATTTTTTTGCAAAATCTCCAAAATTGTACTGAATGTAAATGCTATTTTTTATATTGCATTTTGGCGAGATTTATGTTATTATATAAGGTAAGAAGTTGCGCCATGACGTTTCATGGCAAATATATAAACGTACATTTCCGTGTACGGGTCAGGAGAAGAATATGCCAAAAAGACAGGATATTAACAAGATCATGATAATCGGCTCTGGTCCTATCATTATCGGACAGGCTTGTGAGTTTGACTATTCCGGTACACAGGCTTGCAAGGCTCTGCGAAAGCTGGGTTATGAGATAGTTCTCGTAAACTCAAACCCTGCTACTATTATGACAGACCCTGATGTTGCTGATATAACATATATCGAGCCGCTTAATCTTGAAAGACTCACACAGATCATCGAAAAGGAGCGTCCTGATGCGCTGCTCCCTAATCTTGGCGGTCAGTCAGGTCTTAACCTTTGTTCTGAGCTTGATAAGGCAGGCGTACTTAAAAAGTATAATGTACAGGTAATAGGCGTTCAGGTAGACGCTATCGAGCGCGGTGAGGACCGTATCGAATTCAAGAACGCTATGAGTGATCTCGGCATCGGTATGCCAAGAAGTGAGGTAGCTTACTCTGTTGATGAGGCTGTAAAGATAGCTGAAAAGCTGAAATATCCTGTAGTTCTTCGTCCTG
Organism: Ruminococcus flavefaciens; assembly: GCA_004556875.1. Taxonomy (GTDB): domain Bacteria; phylum Bacillota; class Clostridia; order Oscillospirales; family Ruminococcaceae; genus Ruminococcus; species Ruminococcus flavefaciens_S. Next base: position 6,123 of record SFFP01000083.1, on the reverse strand, counting down.
CTTACACCATGGGCGGCGCAGGCGGCGGCATGGTATATAATGTAGATGAGCTTAAAGTTGTCTGTGCAAGAGGACTTCAGGCATCACTGGTTGGACAGGTACTCGTTGAGGAGTGTATCTTCGGCTGGGAAGAGCTTGAGCTTGAAGTTGTACGTGACGCAGATAACAACAAGATCACAGTATGCTTTATCGAGAATATTGATCCTATCGGTGTACATACAGGTGATTCATTCTGCTCTGCACCTATGCTTACTATCCCTGAGGATGTTCAGAAGGAACTCCAGGAGATGTCATACAGAATAATCGAGTCTATCGAGGTTATCGGCGGCTGTAACTGTCAGTTTGCCCGTGATCCCGAAACAGGACGTATAGTTGTTATCGAGATCAACCCGAGAACATCACGTTCTTCCGCACTTGCTTCAAAGGCAACAGGCTTCCCTATCGCACTTGTTTCAGCAATGCTTGCCTGCGGTCTTACACTGAAGGATATCCCATGCGGAAAGTACGGTACTCTTGACAAGTACGTTCCTGACGGAGATTATATCGTTATCAAGTTTGCTCGCTGGGCATTTGAGAAATTCAAGGGCGCAGAGGACAAGCTCGGCACACAGATGAGAGCTGTCGGTGAAGTAATGAGCATCGGCAAGACATATAAGGAAGCATTCCAGAAGGCTATCCGTTCTCTTGAAACAGGCAGGTACGGTCTCGGATTTGCCAAGAACTTCAACAATATGACAAAGGAAGAGCTCCTTTCAGAGCTTCGCTTCCCGACAAGCGAGAGACAGTTCGTTATGTATGAGGCACTCCGCAAGGGCGCAACAGTTGACGAGCTTCACGAGCTTACAAAGATAAAGAAGTACTTCATCGAGCAGATGAAGGAGCTTGTTGATGAGGAAGAGGCTCTTCTCAAGAATAAGGGCGCTGTTCCTGCAAATGATGTACTCAAGCAGGCTAAGCTTGACGGTTTCAGTGACCGTTATCTCAGCTCTATCCTTGAAGTTACAGAGGAAGAGATAAGAAACGCACGTATGGCTATCGGTGTCAAGGAAGCATGGGAAAGCATTCATGTAAGCGGTACAGAGAATGCGGCTTACTATTACTCAACATATCACCTTGACGAAGACAAGAGCCCTGTAAGCACAGAAAAGCCAAAGATAATGATCCTCGGCGGCGGTCCTAACAGAATAGGACAGGGTATCGAATTCGATTACTGCTGTGTTCATGCGGCACTTGCTCTTAAAAAGCTCGGCTTTGAGTCAATTATCGTAAACTGCAACCCTGAGACAGTTTCTACTGACTATGATACATCTGATAAGCTCTATTTTGAGCCTCTTACACTTGAGGACGTTCTCGCTATCCATGAGAAGGAAAAGCCTGTAGGCGTTATCGCTCAGTTCGGCGGACAGACTCCTCTTAACCTTGCAAACGACCTCAAGAAGTACGGCGTAAATATCCTCGGTACAACTCCTGAGACTATCGATCTTGCTGAGGATCGTGACCACTTCCGTGCAATGATGGATAAGCTCGGCATACCAATGCCTGAGGCAGGCATGGCAGTAAATGCTGATGAAGCTATCGCTATCGCAAACAAGATCGGCTATCCTGTAATGGTTCGTCCTTCCTACGTTCTCGGCGGACGCGGAATGGAGATCGTTCACGATGACGAGATGATGAGAGTATATATGAATGCGGCTGTAGGTGTAACTCCTGACAGACCTATCCTCATCGACCGTTTCCTCAACCACGCTACAGAGTGCGAGGCTGACGCTATCTCAGACGGCACAAACTGCTTCGTTCCTGCTGTTATGGAGCATATCGAGCTTGCAGGCGTACACTCGGGCGACTCTGCTTGTATCCTTCCTTCAAAGAACCTGACAGAAAAGCAGGTAGCTACTATCAAGGAATACACAAAGAAGATCGCTGTAGAGATGAATGTATGCGGTCTTATGAATATGCAGTACGCTATCGAGGGCGATACAGTATATGTTCTCGAGGCTAATCCCCGTGCATCAAGAACAGTTCCGCTGGTATCAAAGGTATGCGATATCAACATGGTAAGAATTGCTACTGATATAATCACATCTAAGCTCACAGGAAGACCTTCACCTGTTCCTACACTCAAGGACAAGCATATCGGTCACTACGGCGTAAAGGAAGCTGTATTCCCGTTCAATATGTTCCCTGAGGTAGATCCTCTCCTCGGACCTGAGATGCGTTCTACAGGAGAAGTCCTCGGTATTTCCCCATCATTCGGTGAGGCTTACTACAAGGCACAGGAGGCTACAAAGAACAAGCTTCCTCTCGAAGGAACAGTTCTCCTCAGTGTATGCGACAGAGATAAGCCTGAGCTTGTTGACATTGCTAAGTCATTCAATGAGCTTGGCTTCAAGATAATCGCTACAGGCAAGAGCTATGAGATGATAAAGGAAGCAGGTATCCCTTGCGAGAAGATCTTCAAGATCTATGAGGGTCGTCCGAATATTGCCGATCAGATCGCAAACGGCGAGATACAGATGATAATCAACACACCTGCAGGCAAGACAAGTGCTCATGACGACAGCTACATCAGAAAGGCTGCTATCAAGCACAGAATACCATATATGACAACTATGGCTGCTGCTAAGGCAAGCGCTGAGGGTATCAAGGCTATCAAGAACAATACACATCTCGGCGTAAAGTCACTTCAGGCTCATCACGCTGATATCAAGGACTAATATAAAAAAGTGCCGTTTCGTAAGAGGCGGCACTTTCTGAATTAAAAAAAAATATGAGAAGAATAAGTATTTCTGACGCAAATGAAGATGACATTATAGACGCTGTTGCAACTTTTTTTGCTCATGACTACGGTCATTTGTTCCTGTCAATAGGAATACTGGCGGTCATACTTCTGATAGCTGTAATGCTTAACGGACTCGGCATCCGTCAGGGACTTGTTGCGTTCAATGTAGCTCTTTTCATATATGCTGCGATGAAAATACGCAGGGAACATATAGTAAGCTTCAATAGTATTTTCTGGTTTATAGTATCTATTTCATTCGGAGCTGTGTTTTCATATCAGTGTATGAAGGCTGAATGTCCGAAAGAGCTTGAATTATGGATCGGTATTCTTTCAAGGCTGATGTGTCCTGCAATTTTTTTTGTACCGTTTATAGACGGCTGTATAAGATATCTCAGGTGCAGGACTGAAGCGGGCATCACGATAAGCAAAGATGCCCCTGTGTATGAGATATTCGTAGAAGACAGAGTGTACATATATGACGGAAAACTAACTTTCAATCATCTGCTTGTTCCGGGAGCGAGATATGAGCTGTACATTGACCCGAAAAATATTTATGCGATGTATGATCCCGAATATGAAAGCCGGAGACAGCGCAATGGACTGATAATGGCGGCGTTTCCTGTATTTCTTGAGGTGATTTTCCTTTTTGTCCTGAAGTATGTATAAATGAAAAAGTCCCCGTTTGATACGGGGGCTTTGGTGTTATTATCGAAAACAAGCTCTTATTTCTTTTCCTTGAGGAGATCTCTGATCTCTGTAAGAAGAACTTCTTCCTTTGGTGGCTCTGCCGGTTTTTCTTCTTCCTTTTTCTTGCCGATAGCCATAGCCTTGTTTACAGCCTTGATAAGGCAGAAGAGAATGATAGCGATGATGAGGAAATTAAGTACTGCGGAAATAAATGCGCCATAGTTAAAGTCAACGCCGGCAATAGTGAACTTACCGCCTACGAGCTGCATAACGCCGTTCTCGTCCTTCTCAGCGCCGCCTGTGATAACAGCGATAAGAGGATTGATGAAGTTATCGGTAAGTGCGCTTACGATGCTGCCGAAAGCTGCACCGATGATAACACCGATAGCCATGTCCATAACGTTTCCTTTGAGTGCGAATTCCTTGAATTCCTGTAAAAACTTCTTCATTTTTTACAACATCTCCTTAAGTGAATATTAGATTTTATTAAAATTCCGGCAAGCCGGGAATTTCCGCATTATTAGTCTTTTTTGCCTTCATTTCCTCGGGAAGTTCGATAGCGTCGATCTCATCGTTGTAGGTTCTTGGCTTTTTGGGCATAGCCTGAACGGCATGGTCCGCCTGTGCCATGAGTGCTTCTCTGTGCTGTTTTGAATTAGCCTGAAGATCATCTGCATTGGCGACACCTGCATTTGTCATGATATTCCATGATCTGCGTTCATCATGAGCGCGAAGATCGTCTGCGTTCACACTCTTTGTAGAACCCATATAATCGCGGTGCTGAGCAGCTTTTTTAGCCTGAAGCTCATTTGGATCTGCGACACCTGCCGAGCGCATATAAAACTTGTTAAACTTTGCAGGCTCATTTCTTCTGAGCGCGCTTGCATCAACAAGCGGAGTATCATTCATGTATGACTCTTTTTTCTTTTCGGGACGCTTCATAGAAGTGCGGTCATCACTGCGCTTGCCGAAGAAATCGTCTACGGGATCGGCTTCGGCGTGTTCTGTAGCCTTGCCGCCGTCAAAGAATTCCCAGAAATCATCGGGAACTTCGACCTTGTCATTATCCTCAACAGGTGGAGGAACGGGCTGATTTGCCTGCATATTGCCCATCATCTGAGGCTGTGGCACAGCGCCTAAAGCAGGTATTCCGTTTTCGTCTGTGTTCTGAGGCTGACTGTACACAACAGGCTGTCCGTAGACAGGCATACCACTCTGATCGTAGCCGATTATCTGCGGCTGTGGATATACCACAGGCTGACCGTAAATAGGCATACCACTCTGGTCATAGCCGATTATCTGTGGCTGACCGTACATAACAGGCTGTCCGTAAACAGGCATACCGCTCTGATCGTAACCGATTATCTGCGGCTGACCGTACATAACAGGCTGTCCGTAAACGGGCATACCATTGGCTTGTGCAGTGTTGTTCTGAGCAGGGATACCCTGCATCATTCCCTGTTGTGGGACACTCTGCATACCATTCTGAGCAGGGATACCCTGCATCATGCCTTGCTGTGGGACGCTCTGCATACCGTTCTGAGCAGGGATACCCTGCATCATTCCCTGTTGTGGGATGCCCTGCATACCGTTCTGAGCAGGGATACCTTGCATCATGCCTTGCTGTGGGACACTCTGCATACCGTTCTGAGCAGGAATACCCTGCATTATGCCCTGCTGTGGGAAAAACGGCATAACACCCTGCTGCTGATTTAATGAAGCTGTATTGTTCATCTGAGCCTGTCTTACGGCTCTGGACTGTTCGGGGAGAGTAACTCTTCCTGTATCGAGCTTTGGTATAAAAGGCTCGTCAAAACTGCTGAAATCAAATTCCTCGTCTGAATCGTTGAGTTCAGCTGCTGTATATAGATCTGAAGATGAATCGTGTGAAGGGGTATCGCTTATGGTAAAAGTGCCGCTGCCGAAGGTAAAACCGCCTGAGGCAGGATCTTCTTCGGAGTAGTAGCCGCCCATATCTACCTGTTCAATGTTAATATCCTGCGGATCTTCGAGGTTGACACCGCATTTAACGCAGAACCTGAAACCCGCTTCGTTGTCTGTTCCGCACCGTGGACATTTCATAGAATCACTCCTTAACGCGAAAATACAGAAAAACCGCAGAGCTGTAGATAACGGAGCGGTCGTGATGAAACCGCTGAGTATACGGCTCTGCCTATACTTTCATAATATATTATAACATTTTTTTAATACAGTTTCAAGTGTTTAAAAAAAGATTGTGCAATACAGTGCTAATCATTAACTTCTTTTTGTACAGATTAACGTTATATGACGAATTTATGGGATATAAGTCTTTTTATATAGCTTTTGGACGGTATATAGTGCCGCTGATTTTTTTGTCGAAAGCTCACAATTTATAAAAAATATGCACAGCGGCAATACTGCACCTTTACAAATATAGTGGCGAGATACTATATTTTTCGAGATAAATGTGATATAATATATTTGTACGTCTACTTATACGGAAATTATAGAGATAAAAGAACAAAAGTAATCGGAGCTATTTCAGCTCATCAATGACGCAGCTGCAAATGCAGCGGAATGGAGCAGACATATGTCCAAAAAGAAGATAAGTAAGGAAAAGAGTATAAGACGCGCAAAGACAATGACAGAGATAGTTATAAGTCTTGTTCTTGTTG
>SFFP01000082.1 GCA_004556875.1 Ruminococcus flavefaciens | reverse complement strand
GCACATATAAGAATTTCCCTGTGGTTTGTACTCAACATCATAAGTAAGTGTGATGTCCTTACCTATGCTCTTGTAATTCTGCTTCTTGCTGTCGTAGTTTTTGCCCATACGAGCCAGGAAGTTTTCAATTCCGCTCCATGAGCAGGTGAATGAACCGGCACCGGGCTGCATTGAAACATTACCTGTGTAGTTCTGATTCCACATTTCGTAGTCGTATCCGCCGATGTTGCCTCTCTGCTGCTGGTCAGCAGCATTGGCAACTACAGATGGAACTGACGGAATGCTTGCAGCGACCATCAGTGCGGTGATGCCTGCGCTGACAAATCTTTTGAAGCCATTCTTTTTCATGTCGATCATACCTCGCTTTCATGCAGTGATAAATGATTTCGATTTCTTTACAATTACAGAAAAGCGCAAAAGCAATGTCATATTAAAATGTCATACTTTTGCGTCACTTCTTACATTTACATTTTATTACTTTTCTATGAATTGTTCAAGTCAAAATTTGCTTATTCTGTACTAACAGTAGATTTTGATGTGCTTTTGCACAATTATGCACATGATTTTACCACTTTTTTGTGTGTTTGAGTATTTGAAGTCGTATATTTTTTCACCTGCTTACTAAAACGAAAAAAATCATGACATAGCACAAATGTGATAATTGTGATTATTTCTGCCCATTTATTAGTATTTTTTTGCGCTTTTGGTGCTTAAAACACTTAACAACTGAAAAGCAGGCCGCCGTTTATCAGTGACCTGCTGTATGTTCAGATTATCTTAGTTGACCATTCCTCGATGTTCCAAATATTATCGACGATGTCGGTGTAGAATTCAGGCTCATGGCTTACGATGAGAACAGTTCCCTTGTAGTCCTTTATAGCCTTTTTCAGCGACTCCTTTGCGTCAACGTCAAGGTGGTTCGTAGGCTCGTCGAGTACGAGAAGATTGACCTCTCTTAGCATTATCCTGCATATTCTGACCTTGGCGTTTTCGCCGCCTGAGAGGACTCTCATCTGCGAAGCGATATGCTCTGTGGTGAGACCGCACTGTGCAAGAGCGGCGCGGACTTCCGCATTTGTCATTGAGGGATATTCCTCCCATATAACATCGAGGGCAGTCTTTGCTGTGGACTCCTCTTCCTGCTCAAAATAGCCGTATTCCACGAACTGGTCATGCTCAACATATCCCGATACAGGAGGGATAATTTTTAGGAGAGTTTTCAGAAGTGTGGATTTTCCTATGCCGTTTACGCCGCGGATAGCGATTTTCTGTCCGTTTTCGACCTTTACGGATATAGGCTTTGTAAGAGGCTCGTCATAGCCGAGGACTACATTCTTGCAGTCGATGACTACACGTCCGGGAGTACGTGCCTTTCTGAACGAAAATACAGGCTTCGGCTTTTCGCGCATAAGTGTTATCTTGTCCATCTTGTCAAGCTTTTTCTGGCGCGACTTAGCCATATTTGTGGTAGCGACTCTTGCCTTGTTCCTTGCGATAAAGTCCTCAAGGTCGGCAATTTCCTTCTGCTGTTTTTCGTAAGCCTGTTCTATCTGGCGCTTTTTCAGCTCGTACATTCTCTCAAAGTTGTCGTAATCCCCTGTATATCTGGTCATTACGGCATTTTCAACGTGATAGACCACGTTTATGACGCTGTTCATGAATGGTACGTCGTGGGAAACGAGTATGAATGCGTTTTCGTAGTTCTGGAGGAAGTTTGTCAGCCATCTGATGTGGTTCTCGTCAAGGAAGTTTGTAGGCTCGTCGAGAATGAGTATCATCGGATTTTCAAGGAGCACCTTCGCAAGCAGTACCTTTGCACGCTGACCGCCCGAAAGCTCGGCAACATCTCTGTCAAGACCTATCTCGTTCAGTCCGAGACCGTTGGCGTATTCGGAAATTTTTGCGTCAATGGTGTAATAGCCGCTGTAGTCGAGAATTCCCTGTATTTCGCCGACTTCTTCCATAAGGTCGTTCATCTCTTCATCTGAGCAGTCAGACATTTTTTCATAGAGCGTGAGCATTTCGGCTTCAAGCTCGGTAAGGTGGTCGAAGGCTTCACGGAGCACATCGCGGATAGATTTGCCTTTTTCGAGGGTGCTGTACTGGTCGAGATAGCCTGTGGTGATATGCTTGCACCATTCTATTTTGCCCTCATCAGGCTGAAGCTTTCCCATGATTATATTGAGGAAAGTGGACTTGCCTTCGCCGTTTGCGCCTACGAGTCCGACGTGTTCGCCTTTGAGAAGTCGGAAAGAAGCGTCGTTAAGTATCTGTCTCGCACCGAAACCGTGCGTAACGTGTTCAACATTGAGTATGCTCATAATATCCTCCATTTCAGAAATCGCTTACTATTATAGCATAAAAGGTTTAAATTAGCAACAGGCGCGGAGAAATATCTGCCGATTTTTTATCTACAGCGCGAAAATGTGGGCGCAGGCTCGCGTAATTCAAACAGATACCGACTTTTCGGCAAAAAAACAGGGACGGCTTAATAGTCGTCCCTGAACATGGTTATTGTGAATTTATCGCAGTTTCATGGCAGATGATATCCGCCCCTACATACAGATAATAATGCGGAGTAAGGGTACAGCGTCATGCTGTAAGGAGCTTTCTGAGTGCAATAAGGTCGAAGATATCGGGTTCTGCATCAGAGATGATATCTGCGGCATATGCCTGTTCGCCTGTGAGAGTACCGCTTCCGAGGAGATACTTCTGCATCATTACCGCATCGGCAACCGATACCTCGTTATCAAGGTTTATATCGCCCTTTCTGCCTATAGTCGATGCACTTTCGGTTTCAACAGGACGGATAAGGATATAGCATACATTTATAGCCTTGTCATCAGAGCGGAGATTTACTGTCAGCTCGCCGTCTGTTACCTTGACATTGCCGCTTACGGGAGTCTTGTCAACAGGAGCGTTCTTCACGATGACTGACTCTCCCGACTTGCCGTAATTTGCGTAGACTGTAGGATTTTTTGAGCAGCCCCACGGGTCGAAGAAGCACATTTCAACCGAGTAAGTGCCGTTAGGAAGCTCAAAGCTGTAATCGAGGTGACGTGCGATATTGTTTTCGTACTGATTTTTTGTGTAGCGGAAGCTGTTTGACTTGTCTGCGCCGTCAGCAGTATTTGCTTCGTCACACCATGTATTGGCAGTGTAAAGACCGCCGCTCTTTGACGAGCCGTTGTACCGGTCTGTGGAGTCATCGATAAGTCCCCATTTTCTGCCGCTTACCTCGTCCTCGCCGTAAAGCTGTTCGGTAACGCTGTTGTACATACCGAGCTTGTCTCTGCCTGTTACCGTGCTTGAGTTATGGTCGCCGCAGTCCACGAAATAAGCCACATCATTTGCGTATTCGTATGCAGGAGTTACGGCTTCCATATAGATGAAGTCGCAGACCTTTGCAGATGTCTCGCCCTTGATATCAGAAGAGAAAGTAACGTCTAAAACGCTTCTCTCAGTGCCGTCTGCTGTTATGTTGTAGATACAGCGGTCACGTACTTCCTGAGGAATGGTCATAAGAACGTCGTAAACGTCCTTATTGCCGCTGTAACTGAGCTTTCCTGACCAGAGCACGGAATCACCGACTCTTACTCTCAGCGACTTGCCGTTGTCAGCCTTGCGGAGCTTTATGTGCAGACGCATGAGAGGTGCACTGTCGTCAACAGCCATTCTGTATGTGAACCAGCCGTCGTTTTCGGTATAGCGGTAGGTACTGTCATTTGTAACGCCTACTGAGCCTGTTTCCACCATGCCGTGGAGGTTGTCGCTCTCATACTGACCGTAGCCCGGCTGTACGGTATCTGTAACGGTCGTCTTTGCGCGAGGGAGCTTTTCCTCTATGACAGTTCCGTTTGGAACGAACTTCCAGTAGATGCCGTAGCGCTGCTGATACTGCTTGTAGTGAGGAGTGAACACCAGCTTTGTGTTTGTATCGTTAAGGGTAAAGCTGAGACCGTCTGAGCCGCGTACAAGGTGGTCGTTTATCTCAGCCATGAACGAAGCAACGGATTGTCCCTGCTTTGAAATCTTTATAGTTTCGCTTGCGACTTTTTTCTCTTTAGGGATAGTTACCCACATACCTGTGCTGTCGGTCTTCATGTCTTCCTTGCCGAGTTCTGCGCTGAGTACAAGCGGACCGTATTTGAAGCCGTAAACATCGGGAGAATCGGGGAGGGGATAGGCTCTTACCTTAGATGGTACAGTAAGCTCGATAACATCGCCTGTGGAGAAGTCTCCCGAAACGTCAGCGTAGCCGTTTACCGTCTTGTAGCTGTATTTCGAGCCGTTGACTGTAACGCCCATAGTTCCGTCTATCCAGTCGGGGATACGGAAACGCATATCAAGGGAAGAGCTTCCGTTTATGGTGAATTTTACAGATGCACCGTCAGGGATACTGCTTTCCTGAGTGATAGTCACATTCTTTTCTGCCCAGTCGAGAATTGAGCTTTGATAGAAGTTTACGTAAACTGTGTCGTCATCGTGCATATAGATAGTGTCGCCAAGCTTTGTGAAGCTCTCCATTCCGCTTCCCGTACAGCACCAGAACTTGTCCCAGCGAGTGCTGTATACCTTGAAATAGCCTGTAGCCATAGGCTGGAAGTATGTGGTCATACCTGTTTCGGGGTTCTGAGAGGAGAGAATAGAGTTGTAGTATGTATTCTCATAGAAATCCATATACTTGCTGTCGTGAGTTATCTTGAAAAGCTCACGGGAAAGCTTCAGCATATTGTATGAGTTACAGGTCTCGCAGTTGCAGTTTGTGCGCTCAGCGTCGAGGATATCGTCCTTGCCGAAGTGCTCCCACTCACTGTTGCCGCCTGTGATGTATGTGTGGTGAGTAGTTACCATATCCCAGAAAGTTTCGGCATATTTAAGGTATGCGGAAGCGTCCACCTTCTGACCGTTGACGGTCTTGCCGTCAAGAACGATATAGCGCTTCAGAGCGCCTATGAATTTAGGGATAGTGGTGTTTGCGTGACGGTTGTTGAGCACATCGCGTCCGCCCTGCATGACCTTGTCGAAGAGAGCGGTCTCATCAAAGAAATGAGCGGCTGCGGCATGAGAGTCCTTGCCTGTGATAGCGTAGAGGTCATAGAGACAGTCATTCATTCCGCCGTACTCTATGGAAAGGACGGTGCGCTGAGTCTGCTGACTCCATTTGCTGCATCTGTTGAATACCCAGTCGCCAAGTGCAGAGCCTACGTCCTTTGCAGGAGCATATCCTGTTGCATTGTAAACGTCAACAATACCTGCAATTAGCTTGTGCATGGTGTACCACGGTACCCACGCATCATCGAAGATATTAGCCTTACCCACTTCAACGCGGTCAAACTGACGCTCAACGTTGCCGTCAGACGGAACAGGAGCTGCCCAGAGAAATCCCTGCTTGCCGCGAGGGTGCTGCTGACAGGTCTTCATGCCGTCAATAAGAGTGGTGATACGCTTGTAAAGAGCGTCCTTCTGCTGAGAAGTGACATTGGGATTTTGATACGCCTGAGCCAGTGCGGTGAGGTAATGACCCACGCAGTGACCTGCGATATTGGTGTTTTCCCAGCCGCCGTAGCGTGTTGCGCCGTTGGTGCTGAGTCCTGCGTTTTCACGGAAGCCTGCAAGCAGCTTTTCGGTATCAAAGGAAAGCAGATAATCCATTTCCTTGCTGAAAGCGTTGGTGCAGTAATCGTCCGTCATGGTCACATCAGATATAGCGAAATCCGTTATATCAGCCTGTGCGGCAGCTGCCTCTATAGCGCCATTGTGCGGGATTGCAGACGAGCTGCATATTACCGCTGCGGCAGAACATACAGAGACAAGCTTGTTCATTATTTGGTGTTTCATAGAATACCCCCTGACAATAATAGTAAAATAACAATTTATTATTTCAGATAATAACATTATACTGTTATTTTAGCACAAAAGTCAACCCATATTGTGATGAATAAGTAGACAGAATGACTGAATTTTGAGCGTTTTTTCTTAGGCTTGCTGACGTAAGAAGTATATCATTTTTATGCTGTGATGATACGTGCACGGCATGATAATAAAAATGAGCATAAAATCGCAGAAAATAAAGCGTTTATAATAAGAAAATGTTATGAAACCGATTGACTTTTTTAAAAAAATGTGATATAATTCAAATAATTGTCAAGGTGTTTGCGGATACCTGATAAAAAATAAGCCTTTAAGCTTTATAACCGCCGATATGCAGCCTATGATAAATTAAAGAGGGCATACTGAGTGATCATCTGATCTGAACTTTGAGGTATCAGATTTCACTCTATTTTTATGTCAGACGAAAAATAAAGGTGTCGCCGCTGTAAAGCTTTGAAATAACGGAATAAATGTCTGGGGTAGAAAAGGAGAATGCCGATGATGTAGGGTGTACAAAGAAGAAAGAACAGATTTATAGTCGGGAATTGGAATTTTATAAGAGAATGGGTAAAAATAATTTAATGTTAATGATCAATGGGAGGCTTTTACATGAATTCAAAAAAGATAGCTGCCGCAGTTATGGCTCTTGTCCTGTCATGCGGTGCAATGCAGACTACAGGATATTTCTCCGATGATATTTTTTCAGCATCAGCTGCTGAAGAGCAGACATTTGACAAGGCGGTATTCGATGAAGCCGCAGGTACACTTACATTAAAGGGAAATGTTTCTGCTGACGATATAAAGAGCTATGGCGGAAATGAAAAGGTAAAGACGGTCATCGCATCTGAGGGTACAGTCATGCCTGAGGATTGTTCGGCTATGTTCCTTCAGTTCAAGGCAGAAAAGATAGACCTCAGCAAGGCTGACACAAGCAAGGTAAAGTCGATGGCGCGTATGTTCTATGAGTGCTCTGAGCTTGCAAGCCTTGATATATCTTCTTTTAACACAGCAAATGTTACTGATATGAACAGTATGTTCTATAAGTGTACTTCACTTAAAAGCCTCGATGTATCAAAGTTTGACACCTCAAAGGTAACAGATATGAATAATATGTTTAACTGGTGTTCTTCTGTCAAGACCCTTGATGTAGCAAAGTTCAATACTGCGAACGTTGCAGATATGTGCTGTATGTTTGCTGACTGCAGTTCACTTGAATCACTGGACGTAACAGGTTTCAATACCTCAAAGGCGGCAGATATGGAGTATATGTTCGGACACTGTTCATCACTTAAAGCTATTGATATATCAAAGTTTGACACTTCAAATGTAACTGATATAAGCAATATGTTCTATGATTGCTCTGCACTTAAATCAATAGATATGTCAGGTTTAAAAACATCTAAGGTCAGGGAGATGTCGGGAATGTTCAGAGGCTGTACGTCCCTTGAGACCGCAGACCTTTCGGGTATGGATACATCAGCCGCTGAGAATTACAGATATATGTTCTCAGGCTGTACTTCATTAAAGACAGTGCTTGTAAGTGCTGACTTCAAGGCAAATGACAACAGCGGTCTCATGTTTGAAGACTGCGAAAAGCTCGTGGGCGGAAACGGAACTGTCTATAACGAAATGCACACAGATTCGTCCTATGCACGTATAGA
>SFFP01000081.1 GCA_004556875.1 Ruminococcus flavefaciens | reverse complement strand
GTACGTTTTTCATTTGTGATACATCCTTTACATAATATTTAAGGTCAGAATATAGCCTTATGTATATAGTGTACACCTGATAGTGTGATTTGTCAAGCTGTTTCATACAGCAAACATTAATAATAAAAGCTTCGTGCTTGAATTTTTATATCAAACGTGGTATAATCATAGTTTGAAAGGAGCACTGCTCATGTTTGCAAATTATCATACACATACCTTCCGCTGTCATCATGCACTGGGGGAGGACAGAGAATATGTAGAGCACGCTATCGCTCACGGCATGAAAGAGCTTGGCTTTTCAGATCATTGCCCGTGGATATTTGATAACGGCTATGTTTCGGCAATACGCATGACTCCCGATGAGGTGGAAGGCTATTTCAGGTCGCTTACCGATCTTAAAAAGGAGTATGCTTCTGATATAAAGATATACATTGGCTTTGAGTCTGAGTACATTCCCGAGCTTATTGAAAAGCAGGACAGGTTTCTTGCGGACTACCCCCTTGACTATATGATAATGGGACAGCACTTCAACGATGTTGAGACCTGCGGCGTATATATGGGAGTCCCTACCGCAGATGAAAGTATACTGGTTAAGTATGTAGACCGTATCATCGAGGGCATGGAGTCGGGCAGATACCTCTACCTTGCTCACCCCGACCTGCTTTGTTTTTTAGGAAGTGATGAGGTCTATAACAGGGAATACACGCGCCTCTGCAAATATATGAAAAGCAAGGATATCCCACTGGAAATAAATCTTCTCGGACTGAGAGACGGCAGGCATTATCCCTGTGATAAGTTTTTCAGCATTGCACAGAAAGTCGGAAACAAAGTAATTATCGGCTGTGATGCGCATTTTCCGCAGGCTCTTTCCGATGAAGGACCTATGGAGAAGTGCAGAAACTTTGCAGAGCATTACGGACTTGAGCTTATTGACAGGCTTGATATCAGCCGTCAGTAAGATGTATGAATATAGCTAAGGAGAAAAATAAATGAGTATATTTGATGTCTTCGACAGGATTTCCGCAAATTCTTCCTCGTCAAGAGGTAAAATAGAATATGTCATAGCAGGTCTGGGCAATCCCGGACTTGAATACGAAAACACAAGACACAATGCAGGCTTTATGGTCATGGATATGCTTGCGGAACAGCTTGGTGAAAAGATAGACCGACTGAAATTCAAAGGCAAGACTGCTGAAGTGACTATCGGTGACAAGCGCTGTCTGCTTTTGAAGCCTACCACATACATGAACAACAGCGGCGAAGCCATAGTGCAGGCGCTGGAATTCTACAAGATAGATGTTCAGAATCTGATAGTGGTCTGTGATGATATATCCCTTGACTGCGGCAAGCTGAGAATACGCCGCAAGGGCAGTCATGGCGGTCACAATGGTCTCAGGAGCATATGTTACCTGACAGGCAGAGATGACTATCCGCGCATAAAAATGGGTGTGGGCAAAAAGCCCCATCCCGATTACGACCTTGCAAAATGGGTGCTTGGAAAGTTCGGCAGTGAGGACAGTGAGCTTATGAAGCAGTCCGCTGAAAACGCCTGCGAGTGCATAAAGCTCATGGTTCAGGGAAAAACAGACGAAGCCATGAATAAGTATAATTCATGATATTGACAGCCGCCGCAGTTCTGCCGCGGCTTACCCTTGTTTACGGAGATAAAAGATGAAACTGTTTAAAGACCTATTTACCGAGCTTGCAGGCTTCAAGAGCCTGCGTGAAGCTATAGACAAGAAGATAACACCTGTCTCTGTGACAGGTCTTTCCCATATACACAGGGCACAGCTCATATACTCCCTGTGCGGTGAGAAGATAAATCTTGTCATAACAGGCTCGGAGGCAGAGGCTAAGAAGCTCTGCGACGACATAAATATGATGGCAGGCTGTGAAGAAGCTGTGCTTTTTCCGTCTAAGGAGCTGGTATTCACTCCCGTTGACAGTACAAACCATGAATATGAGCATATGCGTATCGCCGCTCTCATCAAGGCGGCTAAGAACCGCTGTTCGGTAATATGTGCAAGTATCGAGGCTGTCATGCAGCCTGTTATACCTGTGGGAGTCCTTATTGCTTCGGGTATCGAGCTGACGCAGGGACAGGAGGTAAACCTGTCGGAGCTGGCACTGACGCTTGCAAAGTGCGGCTATCAGCGATGTGAAAAGGTAGAGGGCGCATCGCAGTTCTCTATAAGAGGTTCTATCGTGGATATTTTCCCTGTGCAGGCAGATAAGCCTGTGCGTATGGAGCTGTGGGGCGATGAGATAGACACTATATCAGAGTTTGAGACAGATACACAGCGACGTACAGAGTCTCTTGAAAAGGTCGAGATATATCCATCGGGAGAAGTGCTGTACAGCAACGATGAGCTTGCTGATAAGATAGAGGAGCTGTGCAAGAAAGTGCGCGGCAAGCATATGGAAGCCGTCCGCGAGCATCTCGGAGCAGATGTGCACAGACTGAGAGCAGGTGAGATACTGGCACACAGCGTCAAGTATTATCCTCTTGTTTACGGCGAGCCGTCAACAGTTTTCGACTATATCGACGGAGTTGTGCTTTTCAGCGATTATTCCGATGTCATGGACAATGCGTCAGGTGTTGTCACCCGACACAACGAGGATATAAAGATACTCATTGAGGACGGACAGCTCTGTAAGGGACTGGACGGATATATACTTGAGCTTGCAGAGATACAGCACAGGGCTGAAAAGAGAGTATGTCTCTATATGAGCAGTTTCATGCAGGGCGGCGAGCGTATAGATTACCGCAGACTTGTCAGCTTTGAAGCTATGCAGACTGCGCCGTGGAGCGGTGAGATGAAACAGCTTATTGAGGACCTTGACGACTACAAGCGCCGCGGCTACCGCATGATACTTGCGGCAGGAAGCGATAAGACACTGCCCATTATTCAGCAGGATTTGGGTGATAAGGGCATACCCTGCGATATAGCTTCGGATGAAATTGAGCCAAAGGGCGGCAGAGTGATCCTCATGTCGGGAAGCTTCGGCGGAGGCTTTGAGTACCCCGAAAACAAGACCGTGCTCATTACACAGGGACGCTCAATGGACTCAGTCCGCAAGAAGCGCCGCAAAAAGAAGAACAAAGCCGAGGAGATACGCTCACTTGCCGATATCACAGAGGGCGACCTTGTTGTACATTCGGGTCACGGTATCGGACGTTTCATCGGTATCCGAAAGCTGGAAATGGACGGCGTTACAAAGGACTATATAACCATTCAGTATGCAGGTACGGATAAGCTTTATATACCTGTAACTCAGCTTGATATGGTGTCGAAATATATCGGTCCTCGCGACGACAGCGGCGTAAAGCTCAATAAGCTCAGCTCGGGTGAATGGCAAAAGACACGAAGCAATGTAAAACGTGCAGTAAAGGATATGGCGCATGAGCTTATCGCTCTCTATGCAAAGCGCGAAAAGAGCGTAGGCTTCGCATTCTATCCTGATGACGAGATACAACGCGATTTCGAGGAGCGTTTCCCATACGTTGAGACTGACGACCAGTTACAGTCAATTGCCGAGATAAAGGCGGACATGGAGCGTCCCCGTCCTATGGAGCGACTCCTCTGCGGAGATGTAGGCTTCGGAAAGACCGAAGTCGCGCTGAGAGCCGCAATGAAATGCGTCCTTGCAGGAAAACAGTGCGCTATACTTGCTCCCACAACTGTTCTTGCCTATCAGCACTATCAGACGGCACTCCGCCGCTTTGAGCATTTTCCTGTGCAGATAGAGCTGCTCAGCCGTTATCGTTCACCTAAACAGCAGGAGGAGATAATCAAAAAGCTGAAACAGGGACGCATCGACATTATAATCGGTACTCACAAGATTATCCAGAAATCCGTAGTATTCAAGGACTTGGGACTTGCCATAATCGACGAGGAACAGCGTTTCGGCGTTGCTCATAAGGAGAAGTTCAAGGAGAGCTTTACGGGAGTGGATGTGCTCATGCTTTCGGCAACTCCTATCCCGCGTACACTGAATATGGCAATGAGCGGTATACGCGATATGTCGGTCATCGAAGAGCCGCCGCAGGACAGATACCCTGTTCAGACCTATGTTATCGAGTACAATATGGGTACACTCATACAGGCTATAGTCAGAGAGCTTCGCCGCGGCGGACAGGTCTACTATATCCACAACCGCGTTGAGACTATCACAGCCTGTGCGGCACGATTGCAGGAATTTCTCCCCGAGGCAAGAATAGCCTATGCACACGGTCAGATGAGTGAGGATGAGATGTCGGATATCTGGGAACAGCTTGTTGAGCATGAGATAGATATCCTTGTCTGCACAACTATCATCGAAACAGGTGTGGACGTTCCTAACGTAAATACACTTATTATAGAAGATTCTGACCGTTTCGGACTTTCACAGCTGTATCAGCTCCGCGGACGAGTAGGACGTTCAAACCGCAGAGGCTACGCATATTTTACATATCAGCGCGACAAGGTGCTTACTGAGGTGGCTACTAAGCGACTTAATGCAATGCGTGAGTTTACACAGTTCGGAAGCGGCTTCAGAATAGCGCTCCGCGACCTTGAAATAAGAGGAGCAGGCAGTATTCTCGGCGGCAGACAGCACGGACACATGGAGGCTGTAGGTTACGATATGTATTTACAGCTTCTTTCGGAAGCTATAGCCGAGGAAAAGGGCATACAGCCCGAGAAAGTCCCTGAGTGTCTCGTTGATATACAGATAGATGCGCATATTCCTGAGAAGTATATCCCGAGCCTTAATCAGCGTATAGATATGTACCGCAAGATAATGATAGTCAACGAGGATAGTGACAAGACCGATCTTATCGACGAGCTTATTGACCGTTATGGAGACCCGCCAAAATCTGTTGTGGGACTCATAGATGTTTCACTTCTCAGAAATAAGGCGGCACATCTTGGAATTACAGAAATATCGCAGAAAAACGGTGCAATGTACTTCTATACCGAGTATCTTGTTCCTGAGCAGATAGCCGCGCTTCAGCAGGCTTACAAGGGCAGGATAACATTCAACGGCGTTGGAAAATCTTACGTTTCCGTCAAGATCTCGCCGAAGATACGTCCGTTTGACATGATGAGAGAAACAGTTGAGATATTTTATCAGAACAGAGAGAAGAAATAATACTTTCAGCAATATTTGGTCAAGCCAATGCTGAAATCGCAATTTTTGTGTAAGGTGTTGCAAAAAATATAGCATAATTTGGGAGATATGTTACTTTACAGACTATTGTTTTTATGCTACAATGAAATTACAAACAGAAAGCACTGTTATGCAGAGGACAGTGCGCACGAAAAAAGTACAGCTTACATAGGGAGAAACAATATGGATTACAGAAATTTTATCGCAGGTGCGATGGCTTTCGCCCTTGCCGCCTGTGCTGCCGGCTGCGGCGAAAAGAAAAATTCTGACACAAAATCGGAATCGGGTACAGTTCCTGTAGAGGAAACAACTGAGGAACTTGTTCCGCCTACTCCTACAGAAGCAACAGACCCTAACGCGATAACCTTTGATGACGGAGTATTTGACTTTGCATCTGTCAAGGAAGATGACAAATACTGCGCTAAGGGAGAGCTTTCGGTAGCAGAGCTGATGGGCAATAAAATGCTTAAATTTGCTGATGACAATTCCGTTCCGCTGGAAGGCAAAGTCCAGAAGATAGGCATAAATGTTGTTAAGCTTCTCGGAAATGAAGGTGCGGCTAAGGTACGCAGGATAGAATTCGATATGTATGCCGAAGCTACCGCAGACCACCTTAAAACCGACGATGCCGAGGGCGTAAGAGCACCCGGCTGGATAGGCGGCGGCGGTGGTACTATGACTGCTCAGGACAAGTGGTATGATTTCCAGGAGTTTTCGGGCGGAGAGTACAACTTTGAAGCATCTGGCGCAGTTCACGCCCAGTTCAAGTTCCTGCTGGCTGACAGCGGACAGTGCTGGAGCGAGGAAATGGAAGACGCAAACTTCCTCATTATGCGCTGGGGCATAGCCAACGAGTCGGATATGTACATTGATAATATCGTTTTCTATGATGAGGACGGAAATTCTATACCTGTTTCAAATGAAAATGAGACAGAACCTGTTGCTCAGGACAGCGGCTCCGTTGAGGAAAAGCTTGAAGATGCAGCAAAACTCATGGATGAAACAGGTGCAGGCGATGAGCTGAGGGCTGAATATGAAAAGCTTGCAGATGAAGTTAAGAATTCAGAGGATTTTGAAGCAGCTTCGGCTAAAATGGACGAATTCATGGAAAAGGTCAGACAAGCGAAGCTGGCTGAGATAGACAAGCAGACAGCAGAAGCTATCAAAGCTGCACAGCAGCAGGCTGATGAGATAAATTCACAGGCTCAGGAGGCTATCGAAGAGGCTTCCAGACAGATCGCAGAAAAACAGCAAAATCAGTAAAATAAAAACCGCTTCCTTTATATCGGAAGCGGTTTTTTTAGTCAAAGTAAAAAATATCCTCGAATTTTTTGTCGAGAGCGATACAAAGGACAAGTGCAAGCTTAGCAGTAGGACTGAACTGCCCTGTTTCTATGGAGCTTATAGTATTACGGGAAACACCTACCATTTTTGCAAGCTCGTCCTGAGAGAGCTTTTGCTCTTTGCGTATCTCTTTAAGGCGGTTTCGGAGTACAAGTGAATCGTCTATCATGCGCATATCCTTTCTTACAGATGATGAACAAAATGCAGTATAACAGATACTGCTGTCGCCAGAGCCATAAGTGCTCCTGCGTAAAAGTCGTCCTTATTATCGGTCTTTTTCCACCTGTAGAGGTAATCTGCGGAGAATGATGCGGTAAAGATACCATAATATCCGTAATTTCTGTTTCCTGATATAAACCAGTCAATGATAAAAAGAGTAAGAGCTAAAATAATTGCTGCAATTCTGCCGTATTTCATGCCATTTATCCTTGCTTCAAGGTAGTAAGGGTCGTGATCTTTATTATCCTGTCGGCTTTTTGCCAGAATCTCTTCTTTATTCATGATACATTCACCTTCCTAACGGGTATATATCGAAAATATCCCGTATCGTATTAACAGTAAAAATAATAAGACAAAGTCCTGCGATTACCGCAGAGATTATATTTGCAGGATTCTTTGTTTTTATGGCTTTATAGAGAAACAACGGAAAAATCATACTGTATTCTGTTGCGATAATGCCGTGATTCATGTGCTTTCCGGCTATCCATGTCAATGTCATCAGGAACATGATAAAAAACAGGCTGAAAATGAGTGATATCCTTGAAGCATTTTTGTTTATGTCCATTCCTGCAATGTCACGGTTTTTGTTTTCCTTGCGGCTTTTAGCGAGAATTTCTTCCTTGTTCATAATGATTTCCTCCTGATATCATGCAAAGTTTTATTGGCGTTTTTTTGACAAGTATACTTGGTATGATCTTATTATAGCTAAGTGAATCGTCTATCATACTGTCACCTACTATAATAATATTTGGTCGTATAAATCCATGACAAGCCAGCCATGGTTTACACGCACTTGTTACTTAGGCTATAATGAAAGCAGTGATT
>SFFP01000080.1 GCA_004556875.1 Ruminococcus flavefaciens | reverse complement strand
TTTTGTTTTTCTGTTGCCATTAGCTGAGGTGATACGCTGTACAGTTCGTCTGATATGCAGTATTTTGTGCTG
This sequence comes from Ruminococcus flavefaciens, assembly GCA_004556875.1. GTDB lineage: Bacteria > Bacillota > Clostridia > Oscillospirales > Ruminococcaceae > Ruminococcus > Ruminococcus flavefaciens_S. The sequence continues at coordinate 7,474 of SFFP01000080.1, read as the reverse complement.
AAAGTCCACATCGTCCCATTTTATGCCACAAAGTTCACCGATACGCAACCCCATACAAAGAGACAGCAGGATACCAAAAGCAGTCAGCGACATATTTGCTTTTAGGTAGTCTATAAGTCGTTTCTGTTCTGTATCGCTAATTCTGGCAATCTGCTTTTTCTCAATTTTGGGGAGTGTGACATTTTTTAGAGTCAGCTTAAAACCATACTCGTCCCGAGCATAACTCAGCAGTGCCTTGAAAACCGTAATAATATCTCTCACATAGCTCGCAGATAAACCGTCTGCGAGCTTTTGGTTTATATACTCGTTGATTCGGCCTGCCGATAGGTCTGCACAGGGAATATCTCCAAAGACAGGAAGGATATGCTTCTCGAATTTCGCTTTATAATTTGCAAGCGTGGACTCTTTGACACGATTAACTACAGCATTGAGCCACTCAGCATATACCTTGCTTACTGTGATATACTTGCTTGAAAGGAAATGAGAAGCTACTTGCTGACCTATCACTACCTTGCTTTCTGCTTCATCATAAGTCCTGCCGTAGACATACTGATACTGAGCCTTTCCTCTGTCATCATAGCCTACAATGAATTTACCCATGTATCTCCCATCTTTACGGATCGTAATATTAGCACCTGTTCTTTCCATTCTGTAACCCTCCTGTTTGCCTAAACATCGGCATATTGCACATCACAGCTATACTAACTGTATGCAAATTGCTGATTTTCTCAAAGCCTGTTGAAATTTTGACAATTATCAAGTATAATATAGGGTATAGGAATGTATACCTTTTTGGTAAACTTTCCGAATAATACCACTTTTCGTTAAATTGTCGATTTCAAGAAATTCAGCTATTGTAATTATAAAGGGTTACTGCGCTGAAAGTGCGCTGTGTGCGCGCTGAATATGTGAAAAAAGCTCCTTACAGTGTAATCGCTGTAAGGAGCTTTGTTGTATATTCGTAAATTAGCGTGTATGGAAATTCGTAACTGATAGTATAATCCTCATGAATGGCTCTGAGGAGCGTTTCCGTTCGCCAGAAGGCATAGCAAGAGCGAGCTGTCGAAACAACTCGCCCTGCTGATTATTCATCCTCATCGCTGCACTCATCAAGCCCGTGAAGTAGCTGAATGTAAACGCATTCTGCACGGTCATGTTCCTCGCCCTCAGTGGACATCATGAGTTCAAGGAAATATGCCTTAGCCTGTTCGTAATCCGTCCAGACTTCACGCCTGCCGTTGCAGACAGTAGTGACCTTGCGTGATCTCGGCATTGCCAATTCGGGTGTTTTAAGCATAGTAATGTACCTCCAAATCAATATTGTAGATACAGTATATACCATAATCATACAGGAGTCCAGCTCTGCGAAGTAATTGTAATAATAATTGTGCAGGGCGCAGCAATATTACAAAAGCCCTCGGTGCAATGTGCCATCATTCAAGGTCATTCCGCTTACGCTTCTGCTGCTGTCCTCGGCTCTGTTCATGGCGGAGATATTCCTCTATCGTCATCGTAGCTTCGGACAGCTCACGGGACTTCTTATCCGCCTGATTGTATTCCGTATTTTTCTTCGACAGCTTTTTCTGCAAAGATGCGATATGCTTTTCAAGATTTTCGACTTTCGGAATATTGCCTGACGGGTAAAGCTCCAAAACCTGTTTGCAGGTTTCGTGATATTCGGCAATATCGCCGCCGTGTTCCTTGCGGTACTTCTTTTTCTCCCGACCGCTGAGTGCTTTCAGTTCCTCTCCGATATGCTTGACCTTGCGATATTTTTTCAGCACTTTGAGTTTTTCTTGCAAATCTTTGATCTGTGCGTTCAGATCATTCAGCTCACCAACAAGATGCGCCCTTTCAATAAATGCCGCCATCGCAGCACCACGAACCTGATTCGGCTCAACGCCGTATGCGGTGATAATATTTTTTGCGATGCTTGCCACCTTCATATTGCCACGGTCGATAGCATCACGGACAAACTTGTTCTCCTCCGCTTTTGGAGTAATCTGTCTGACTTTGATTCTCGGAACTAACATCATACCGCCCATATACTGTGCGATACGCCCTTTGATCTGCTCGGTTTCATAATACCACCCCAACGTCCGGCTACGGGTGAACTTCGCCCTCGGATTGCGTTCTTTCTGCTCCGCAAGCATAAATTTCAGGTCTATCTTGTGGTCGGGGTTATACTCGACAAGCACTCCGAAATCTGCGCATTTTGCAAGGAAGTCCTCAAAGTTTTCGCTGACCTTGATTACCTGATCTATGGCATATTTCAGCTTTGCCTTCCACGATAGTCCCTGACGGCTCATGTCCCATTCCCAATGGTTCTTACCCTTCCCCATTTCGGGGTGTTCTATCACAGACAAATTATTCTCCTTGCAAAGCTCGTCCGATATGCGTCTGACCTCTGCCCACGCACGGTCTTTTTTCTTGCCCTGATTATGCTCGGTTTCAAAAGTTCTGCCCGTGATAAAATTTGTATTATTCACGATAATATGAGCGTGGCAATGTTCATGGTCGGTATGTATTGCAACGACATATTGATACTGCTCTTTCAGCAATCTATGGCATAGCTCCTGTGCTATCTCCATAGCCTTTTCGGGAGTAACTTCATTTGGAGCGAACGACTGAATTATGTGCTGTGCTTTGGTGGTGCTTCGCCCACTTCCGAAACGCTCTCTGACGGCTCGGAACTGTTCGGCTGCTCTGACGGGTTCTGTCTCGCACATAAAAGACTCGACAAGCGAATGACCTCTGGTCTTATTCCCGTCCACGATGTATTCAAGGCTTCCGCACACTGAGTCGCTGATCGAATGTAGCTTAGTAACTGCCAAATCGCATTCACACTCTCTTTCGTAGTAGTTATATCTTCCTCATAAACCCGTCCTGTTTTATTGGCACGTCGGGCTATCTGATTCACATTGGTGGATAAGGCTCTGACCGCCCCGATAATGCCGTTCATATCGCCCTGATCCATCATCAGAACATAATGCGCCTTTGCACACTCACGAACATAACTTGACTTCTTTACATGAAGCAATTCCGCCTGCCTGCAAATATGCTCCCATTCGGTATCATTGAAGCGGATATTCAGCGTATGATTACGGCATTGACCTCTGCCGTCCAGATACTCCTGCTCATCTGCGGTAAGCTCATCGGGACTGACTTTTTCAAGCACTTCGTCAAGTTCCTCACGCATACCGTCACGGGTATAATTCAAGGTAAGCTCAGTGCTGTCCTTGTGACCGTAGTCACGCTTGTAGTTTTTCTCTGCTTTTGTCATATTTTCTTCCTTTCGTTCCTGACCGCATCAGCGGTCTTTTTGTTTTAGGGGTCTTAGGGGAAATTTTCCCCTGACAAGCATCGTGGATTTGTCCGTGTTTTCCGAAACGCGGCACAATCCACCGTGCTTGCGAACTGAGAGTGCCGATTTTTCATCGGCACGGCTTTTACCGCCTTTCGGCGGTTTTCTCGCTGTTATTGCGAGAATTGGAGCGTCAGCGACTTTCTCTCTTTTATGCCGCCGCTTCGGTCGGCGGTCATATCGTTCATGCTCGCCCCTTGATACCTTCGCTCTGTTCACGATATTATTGTAATAAATATCGGCGCAGTTATTGCGCAGTCTGGGCGGCAGTTTAATGAAAAAACATCTCCATATATCAATACCAAAATATGAGCCGTATCGTTAAGTATCTACGCTGAAAATTTCAGAAAATATGCGACAGGATATTTGTGAATAACGGAGATTATTTCGGCGGCACTTAACGATAGCCTGTTTTTATTGGTAATGATATGTAGAAGGCTGTGACCTACACGGCGAAAACACCCTCCACTATACAACCGGAGTTTTTAGACTTTTGGGCATGATTTTCTGAAAAGTTTACAGTTTGTTCATGGTAGTTCTCCCTATCGACTAAATTCAACACCGGAAAACTATTTATTATGACGATGAAATTGCAAAGCTCGGAGCGCCGTCCTCCGTTCCGCTGACGGTCTGCCTGACGCTCTCCGCAGGAACATTCCCCATAATAATTACTTCTCCTGACACAATGCTGACGGCAGGTGCATTGTCGGTAAATCATACAGAAAAATACAGTTTGATTTAGGCATAACGGAGAACATTTCAATTTCGGGCAAAAAATTTCTCGAAATCATTGTCCCAAACGGAATTTCCTCGGTAGTAAGGTGAGAGATGTTTTTAGGTCATCGCCGTAAGGCACCTATTTGTAAACATTCTATGAACTTTTCGGAAAAATCGTCCCACTTTTTCAAATTTCACGGTAGATATATGGAGGGTAATTTACAATGCCCTCTGATATAGTGCGTGATAATAATAATTGCTCCGCCGTAGCTGCCGTAAAATGCCCGGTGAAAATACACTGGTTTGGTACGGTGATCGACCGAAAGTTCATGCGCAATTGCGGCTGGTAATTGGCTTCATTGCGCGCTATAATTGGTGTATGAGGATAACTCCTCAGCAGATACAAAACAAGGAGAGAACAAAACGGAAGGAAGTGAGATTTATGCTCAGCTATGAAGAACAGACAAAGAAGCTCCTGTCTAAGCGTGATGCTCTGGAAAAGCGTGTGCGTGAGGACAGTGCGGAGATCGACAAGATCAATGCAAGGCTGAATGAGATGCAGCTCGCAAGGGTGCGTGATACATTTGGGCTTGACCAGAAGGCGTTCTTTGAACTTATCACTCAGCACCCTGAGAAGCTCTTGGAGCTTACAGCTCAGGGGACTGTCGTGAGCGATACAGATACAGCTCAGGACAGTGATGAGATGGACGGACAGACTTCATTCTTTGACAAGAAGCACAACCCTTATGTGGATTGAGAAAATCCTACAACAATAGCTGTGAGATGGGACGGCGCTTGGCGTTCCGCACAGCTATAACACACAACACAATATGACACAGAGGGGCAGATAGAGAAAGCGATCCCCTCGCTCTATAAGCGTAGAGATAGACAAGCTAAGGAGTAACAAGCTATGAAAAGAAACAAACAGGAAATTATCGACCAGATCCTCGACCTACTGACTGAACTGGTGGAGGATGAGCCTGCCGAGAAGCAGGAGAAAGTTCAGCCTATGGAAATGCTCACCATTAAGGAGTGTACCGAGGTTGTAAAGGAACTGTCTGAGCATACCGTCCGTAAACTGGTAACGCAGGGGAAGATTCACTACATCCGTACTGGTGAAGGCAAGTGCGGCAAGATTCTGATCAGCAAGAAGTCCCTGCTTGACTATCTGAACGGGGCTGCCTGAGAAAGAAAAATGGTATGCTTTGGCAATGCGCACGAAAAAGAAAGCCTTTGCCAGAGCATACCTATTAAAATGTAGAATTACAAAAAGAAACACTAAAAGAGTAGTGACAACAAAAGCGAATTATGGTATAATTATACTACGATATATTCGCTGTCGGAACGGAGGTTTTATGTTTAAGGCAGTGAACACCGTCACAATCAGAAAGGTGGCGGTCAGATGAATATTCAGGAACGAAGAAACAAAGACAGGAAGATTACTTCCTACCGCATCAGGGTGTTCGATCACCGTGATACACAGACCGGAAGACAGGTTTTCAGAACACTGTCCATCAAGTATGATCCCGACAAGACCGAAGCGTGGAACAGGAAGAATGCTGAGAAGCAAGGTATAATCTTTGAGAAGCAGGTCGAGGAACAGACCGCAAGTGACTCCCATATCACTTTTGATAACTACTGCGATTATGCGATCGGTATCAAGGAACAGGCAGGGCTTGCGCCCTCGACTGTTTACACATACAACGGCTATCGTCAGCGTGTTGCCCCTTACATTGGGCATATCCAGCTCAAACAGCTTACCCCTGCGGCGATCAACAAGGCGTATTCTGATATGCTCAGCACAGGCGTGTCAAAGGCGACGGTCTATCAGTATCACCTGTTCATTCATTCCATGCTTTCAATGGCATTCAAGGAAAACCTGATCCCTCGCAATTATGCAAGTGCTGCAACTCCGCCCAAGCGTGATCAGAAGGAAGTTGAGGCTCTCTCGGAAGATGACATCAACGCATTTTTCAGCGCTCTGTATGCTGACAAGAAGCACTATATGTACCAGGTCATGTTCAGTGTGATGCTTGCAACCGGATGCCGTATCGGTGAGATTTGTGCGCTGACGTGGGATAACATTGAGTTTGAGAATAATCGCATTCATATCTGCAAGCACTTTATTGTTGACAAGACGGGTTCTCATATTCATGACGGCTGCAAGACAAATGCTGGTGACCGCTGGCTCACATTGGACACAAGTATCATGGATATGCTCAGAGAGTACAAGGCTTACTATGATGAAACGGCTGAGAGGTACGGAAGCAAGTGGAACTACGAGGATAACGCCGTTTTCTTTTCTCAGAAGAAATATGGTACATTCCTCAATCCTGCAACAGCAAGAAGCTGGCTGAACAGTTTTACCGAAAATAACGGACTGCCGAGGATACATCCGCATATGTTCCGTCATACATCGGTGAGCTTGCAGCTTCAAGCAGGCATCAGCATCGCAGACGCAGCTAAGAGAGCAGGTCATGCACGTCCTGATGTGACACTGAGAATTTACTCTCACACACTCAAAAAAAACGATCTGCACTGTTGTGAGGCTGTCACGAAAGCAATGCCGAAAATGCCGAAGCGTGAAGCGGTGTGACTGGATACAACAAGATGCGTGAAAGCTTTCTTGTGCTATCTTGAAGTATCGTGAAAGTTGACCGATTGTTGACCAAAGCACACAGTTGACCGCTGAAATCGCCCGAAAACATCGTATTTTCGGCATGAGGGTTGAAATTTCACGGTTAATATGTTATAAGCGGCGAGCCGCCGCACCCATGTTCGCGTCACAAACGAATAAAAGGCATATATTTCTCCGCGCATCTTGCTATTTCAAAGCTTTTATGTTATAATTCTGAAAAAAACAGCAGCTCCCTCACAGGAGCTGCTTATTTCATATCCTTATATCACCTATCATGGTTTTAAAATCACTTCTTTTCTCATAAGGCAAAGATCAAAAACATCGATCTTATCGTCCTCGCACAGATCAGCAGCCTTCCAGTCAACAAGTTCGGTATCGGGAACAGCAAGCAGCCATTTCTGAAGAGTTACAACATCTGAAATGCTGAATTCGCCGTCACCATTTACGTCACCTTTTATTCTGACAGGTGTTTCATCTATTTCTATAAAACTGAAACCGTGCTTCTCTGCATAAGACTGTGCAGTTGAGCCTCTGTAACCGCAAATTACTCCTCCGTATCTGATTGGGCTTATATAATCGCTGTCTGCAGGATCTGCATTGTCCGGTGTTTCACATATGATACATTCGGGATTAAGGATTGTTATCTTTTCAAGACCATAGTCTGAGTAATCAACATATCCCACTTTAGTAATCCCACTTCCGATTTCTATTTGTCTGACTGTGTATATCCATGGAGCATTATATTCGATCAATGG
>SFFP01000079.1 GCA_004556875.1 Ruminococcus flavefaciens | reverse complement strand
TCATGATATCGTAGACATCGCCGCTTGTACCGTTGTTATTGAAATCACAGTTTGTTGTAATGTTGTTCCATACACGGGTCGGAAGCTCACTCTTTGAAGAATTTCTTCCGTTGAGGATATCACCGAAGTAAATATCCGAAGCCTCATAGTCCTTTCGGTCGATAACGCCGTCAAGGTTTATGTCGGGAGCAGATCTTCTGCCTGCATCAACATCCTTGCAGTATTCATCGAAATAGCTGTTGAACTTCTGAGCGCTGAATGTGAAGAGATATTCCTTTATACCTGTTGCTTCACAGTATTCCTCGAAATATCTTTCAGGTCGATAGTATTTTGAATACTTATTAGGTATCACGCTCTTATAAAAGGCTGGATCGGTATATTCCATTCGGAAAGGAGTAGTTTCAAGCAGACACCATACAAAATAGCTTTCGAGCCATTTATCATGTGTTATTTCCTTAGCCTTTTCGCTAAGCTCTTCACAGCGCTGAGTAGTTATCTCAGGTCTTGCCCAGAGATCAGCATCTGAACTGTCCTGCTTGGAACGTGTTACATTGGTGCTGTAAACGATATATTCGATATAGTCGTTGATATCGAAAAATCCGTCAGCATTTACATCAAGGTCAATGCTGTTGTTTTTGTATGCTTCTGATATGAGAGGATAGCCTGCCATAAGGTAGCTGCTTTCAGAGTATAGCTGCGAAATAAATCCGTCTGAAGAAGAGCCGCCGTGTGCGTTATTGGCGAAGCTTCTGTCGGGATAGTTATCCGCAATGAAAAGCTCTGAACGAGCGCCCTCACTCACGAGAAGGTATCTTACAAGCTCCTTATAGCTAAGCCACTGTACGCTGTTGTCAGAAAGATCATTCTGAGGAACGCCGTAGGCTGTACATTTATCCTTTACCTGCTCGGGAACTTCGTAAAAGTTACTGTAGCAGTAAATATCATAGCAGTCATACATATCGAAAACGCCATCGTCATTGATATCGACTATATCCTTGTTGGACTCGATATCAGCGAAGATAGTTTCTTCGTTTGTGTACATTCTTGTGTATGGGACTATATATTCGACATCCGAAGCCATTGGTATGGCATTTCCGCCCATTACGAAAGCGGAAGCAAAGGTGCCGAGCTGATTCATGTAATAAGTTTTTTCTTCATTTGTAATAGTATGTTCTGTAGTGCTTGTATTATTTTTTTTATTTGAATTTGAATTCGTATTTGCAGTAGTTCTGCTGCTGTGGTCGGAACGGCTTGCAGTCGTGCGTTGAGTACCAGCTCCCAGTGCAGTAAAAGCCGATCTCGCAGCTGTGACCGTAGTTGTCTTTGCAGCAGTGGAGTTAAGAGAAGAAGCTGCGCTGACATCCGTAGTTACATTGGCTGTTTCGCCGTTCCAGATAGCAGTAGTGACCGGCTGGCTTTCACCATTACCGATCGTACCCGTAACGATCGCAGGTTCGTCACGAAAATCATTTTCGCTGAGTTTTGAGCGGCTGCCGAGATGTGACCATAATCCCAGAGCCATTACTCCTGCCGCTGCTGCAGCAGAGACCCTGAATACTATAGGAGAATATCTCTTTTTCCGCTGTTCTTCCTGAGCGGAGATGACTTCAGCCTGCATAAGGAATTCATTTTTGTGCTTGGTTTCAGGAAATCTGAATGAATCCTGAATAGCTTTTTTCATTCTTTTATTCAAGCCTTAGCCCTCCGATCCTTTAAAATCATTTTTCAGGCGTGTGATTATCTGCTTTATCCTTCGGCTCATTTTGAACCTTGAGACTCCGTAGATCTCGCTCAGCACACCTATTGGAACTTCATTTACATAGCGCAGGATTATTATCTCCTGATCCTCGGCTGGGAGATTCCCGATGGCGTTGCCGAGAGCCACATTTGTAAGAATAAAGTCCTCATAGTCTTTGTTATCGGTTATATTTTCCGTCAGCTCTTCTGTTTGCTTGCGATGATAGGCATCTGTACACAAATTTCCTGCGATGGTGTACAGGTAGTGGAGCTCCTTGCCCATATCTTTGTAGTGAGAGCTTTCGAGAAATCTTAGAAAGGTCTCTTGTGTCAGATCTTCTGCTAAATCGCGGTCATGGACCTTGTAGTAACAATAACGGAAGATTTTATCGTATTGATCGTTGATATCCACTGACACTCTGAAACCTCCCTTCAATAATGATTAACTGTTTAAGTGGGTGAAATGTGCAAATTAAATTGTAAACAATCTGTTAACGTTTTGTGAACAAATTTGCGCTGTGCTTTAATCAATATCTGCACAACTTCCTTACTATGCAAAGAATTTGCGCTCCGCGAACTGTGTTCGCAGCAATATCCGCCTTACACGGTTATTAATGACACATTAATTATAGCATATAAGCTTGAAAATAGCAAGGAATGCGGGGAAATATCTGCCGATTTTTCATCTGCGCCGTGAAAAAGGGCACGCAGGATCTGCGCTTATAACATAAGAGCGTGATAAAGTAAATAGGAAATAACAAGAAAAGTATGATTGTTAGCTTGCGTGTCAACTTTGCGTTGACGATTTAGTTGACGATTTCGTTTCAAAGTGGTATAATTGAATAAATTCTTTGAAAAGAGGTAAGCCATGAAAACTAAGGATATCATAATGACTGCGCTGTTCACGGCGCTTATAGCGGCAGGTGCTTTTATACGCATACCTGTACCCGTATGTCCGTTTACACTACAGTTTTTGTTCACTACTCTTGCAGGAGTTCTTCTTGGCAGCAGAAAGGGTGCGGCGGCTGTGGGAGTTTACGTGATACTTGGACTTGCAGGACTTCCCATATTTACAAGCGGCGGCGGTATAGGTTATGTGCTTCAGCCGACTTTCGGCTATCTTATCGGATTTATTCTCGGTTCATTCATTACGGGAGTTATCGCTCACAGCGGCGCTCTCACGTTCAGAAGACTGCTTGCCGCCTGTTTTGCAGGACTAATGGCTGTCTATGCTGTGGGAATGTTCTATTACTGGCTCATCAGCCGTTTCTGGCTTGAAAAGCCTGTGGGTCTGTGGAGCTTGTTTCTTTACTGCTTTTTGCTTGCAGTTCCCGGGGACATATGTCTGTGTATACTTTCGGCAGTTCTCGGAAAGAGACTGCTGCCTGTTCTTAAATATAAGGAGGCTTGAATATGAACGTTATAAAACTTGCTGAGGACATAATCGGCGGTCACCGCATAAAGCGCAGTGATGATACGGAATTTTTCCTTGCTGCTGAGCTTGATGAACTTTGCCGCGGTGCTGATATGATAAGGAAGCACTTCAAGGGCGACCACGTTGACCTTTGCAGCATAATCAACGGACGAAGCGGAAAATGCTCGGAAAACTGCAAATTCTGCGCTCAGTCGGCACATCACTGTACAGGCATAGAGGAGTACAGTTTTCTTGACGAGGAGAAGATACTCGAAGAATGCCTTCACAACGAGGAAAGGGGAGTTCATCGCTTTTCCATTGTCACCGCAGGCAGGACACTCAGCAGTGAGGACTTTGAAAAGGCTGTCTCAGCATACAGGCTTCTGGTCAGCAGGAGCAGAATGGAGCTTTGTGCTTCACACGGTCTTCTCTCTCAGGAGCAGTTTGACCGTCTGCACAGTGCTGGTGTAAGGCGCTATCATGCTAATATCGAGACATCACGGAGAAATTTCCCCAATATCTGTACGACTCATACCTACGATGACAAGCTTGAATGTATCCGCCGTGCTAAGAAGGCAGGCTTTGAGGTCTGTTCGGGCGGCATAATCGGAATGGGCGAAAACTGGGAGGACAGGATAGATATGGCTGTCAGTCTTTCGGAGCTTGGCGTAAAGTCCATACCTATAAATGCTCTCATGCCGATAAAGGGTACTCCACTTGAAAATACCGAACGTATCACCGCAGAGGATATCCTGCGCACTGTAGCTATATTCCGATATATAGTTCCCGAAGCTGATATAAGGCTTGTGGCGGGCAGAAACCTTATGGAAAACTGCGGCGCAAAGGCTTTCCTTTCGGGGGCTGATGCGACTATAACAGGCGATATGCTCACCACTTCGGGAAATGACATAAAGGGCGATATTGAAATGCTCCGCAGTATGGGCTTTTCAACGGAAAGGAGACAGAAATGAGCAAGGGCATATTCATAACAGGTACAGGTACTGATATAGGCAAGACCTATGTTACAGGACTTCTGCTTAAAAAGCTCCATGAAAGCGGTAAAAGTGCCGCATATTTCAAGGCGGCAATGAGCGGAAATGACCGCAGAAGCGACGGAAGCTTGATTCCGGGTGATGCTCTGCACGTAAAAACGGTTTCGGGCATTGAACAGCCCCTTGAAGAAATGTGTCCGTATATATACGAAACCGCGGCGTCTCCGCATCTTGCCTCTAAGATAGAGGGTTCGCCTGTGGAGCTTGACCGCGTGGTTTCCGACTATAAAAAGGTCTGCGGAAAGTATGGTTACGTCATAGCAGAGGGAAGCGGCGGCATTGTCTGTCCTATAAGATATGATGAGGAAAATAAACTTTTCCTTGAGGATATCATCAAGGCTCTGGAGCTTCCCTGTATCGTTATTGCAGACGCTGGTCTCGGCACTATAAATTACGCTGTTCTCACCTGCGAGTACATGAAACAGCGCGATATAACCGTAAAGGGACTTATCCTCAATAACTTCCACAAGGGAGATATAATGGAAGAGGACAACAAGGCTATGTGTGAAAAGCTTACGGGAGTGCCTGTGATAGCCTGCGTAAGCGCTGACAGCAAAGATATTGACATTGACGCGGAGTTTCTGGCTTCGCTTTGTGAATAAGGGAGGAAAAGACATGATATGGTATCCATATGCTCAGATGAAAACTCTTGATGCGCCTATAAAAATAAGCCGTGCAGATGGCGTTCACCTCTATACTGAGGACGGTCACGACCTTATCGACTCGGTATCGTCATGGTGGAGTGTAATTCACGGCTACAATCACCCTGAAATAAATGCGGCTATAAGCGGACAGCTTGAAAAGTTCGCTCATGTTATGCTTGGCGGACTGACACATGAGCCTGTGCAGAAGCTCTCGGACAAGCTTGCAAAGTGGCTTCCCGGCGACCTTGACTACTGCTTTTTTTCAGACTCGGGAAGTGTAGCCGTTGAGGTAGCGCTGAAAATGGCTTTGCAGTTCAACACTAACCGCGGCTCAAAGCGTGATACTATCCTTGCCCTTGAACACGCTTATCACGGCGACACATTCAAGGCTATGGAGGTAGGTGACGATGAGGATTATCACTTCGCTTTCGGAAACTCAAATGAAAAGAAAAGGGGAGTAGTCCATATCCCCACAGAGATACCTGCACTTGAAAAGGCTTTTGCTGAGTACGGCGAGCGCCTTACCTGCTTTATTGTAGAACCCCTTTTACAGGGCGCAGGCGGCATGAGAATGTACGATGTATCGTTTCTGAAACGTGCAAGGGAGCTTTGTGACAAGTATGATGTGCTTCTTATTTTTGATGAGGTGGCAACAGGATTCGGACGTACAGGAAACCGCTTTGTTGCAGACCTTGTGCTCCCTGATATAATATGTCTCGGAAAGGCTCTTACAGGCGGATATATCGGTCATGCGGCAACAGTTGCAAACCGCAGGGTGTGGCAGGGCTTCTACAGTGATGACCCGACTCACGCGCTTATGCACGGACCGACTTTTATGGGCAATGCTCTTGCCTGCAGTGCGGCACTCAAATCCATTGAGCTTTTTGAGCGTGAGAACTATCTTGGCAAAATAAAGCGTATCGAGGAGATAATGCGTCGTGAGATGAACGGCTTTGCTGATTCTCGCGTAAAGGAAGTCCGCATAATGGGCGGCTGCGTGTGCATTGAAGTGTACGACGGAGCAGTTCTTGACGGATTTAGGAAATTCGCCTATGACAGGGGCGTTTTCAGCAGGACTTTCCTTAAATATATGTACGCAATGCCGCCCTATGTCATAAGCGAGCAGGAGCTTGTGACTATTCTTGACACCATGAAAGCATGGTTCAGGGCTTAACTGTCAGACTCAGATAAATCAGAATTTAGCAGCGTGACGCTGCACCCTTTCTCCGCGTAAATAATTACAAACAAAATATAGCCGCGCCCACTACATTTCGGGCGGATGATAGCCGCACATATAATGCTGCAAATAAAAATATAAGGGGCGATGTATAACATCGCCCCTTATGTATTGATATCTTATTCATGTTCGTATCAGATAGCTATTGGAAGAGGATTAGTGAATACGCCTACCTTCCATGAGCCGTCTGGCTGGATAACTACAGAGAACACATCTGTTTCTGTGCTGTCTTCATATGGAGTAAGGCTGACATTGTTGTAGTCAGAATAGCGTCTTTCAACAGTAAAGAATATCTCATCGTCTGTACGGCGCTGTATTTCTGTTACCTTTGCACTTTCAAGGTAAAGGTCAACACCTGAGTTGCCTGTGAGCCAGCATAACTGACCGTCTATCATAGTGAAAAATCTGTTGACGGTTTTATCGTTGTCAGGATATCTGTCGCTGAATGTCTCGTGATACTGTGCATTTAATTCATCAAGAGTTATATCGTATACAGGGGAATATGATCTGCCTTCAGCTGTTGTAAAATAATTTTCAACGTCGATATTAAAGAAACGCACTGCTGAACGTCCGTATTTTGCATCAACATCACGAGCTTCATCATAGAGTGCCTGTGCCTTTGCGATAAGTTCTCTGTCTTCGTCGCTCATGCTTGTGGTTTCGCTGTTATCTGACTTGCCTGTGCTTACGTAGAGTTTTACTGTTGAACCTGCTGCGAGCTTTGTACCTGCTTCGGGTTCTGTCTTTATAACATAGTTTGGCTGTACAGTGATATCTGCACTCTTTACTATTTCAGCATTAAGACCTATTTCTTTGAGCTGTGACTCAGCAAGCTCATACTGCATATTTTTGACATAGGGCAGTTCAACGGAAGCTTTATCTAATGTCCATACATAATGGATAGTGTCTGTTAATGATTCTTCAAGTGTTATTAACTCGTCTTTCTCAAAAGTGTATTCTTCCAGTAACTTTATTGCATCTGTTATAACTTCATCGCCCTGGTAATATTTGGTGTCTGTACCGTTTTTATACACAACAACTGTTTCCTCGTCATATCTGTAGAGGTCAAGCTCATATGGTTCACCGTTGTTGTAAATATACAGTGATGTGAACTTTCCGCCAACTGTAGTTGCATCTGATAATTCTGTCCATTTTCCTTTGTTGAATTTATCAGCGATATCTTTTACGAAATCAGCTTTCAGTTCGCCGACCTCAGGAAATTCAGCATTGATCGACATCATTCTTACCCTATCATTTGAGATATCCCCGAAAGGACAGCTCGACTCTGTTGAGGCTGTTGTCTGTTCCTGAGTTGTAGTCTGTGTTGAAGGCTCGGTTGTAGCTGAAACAGCCGGGTCAGCAGGAGTGACAGCAGGTTTTTTATTTCTGTTAAGCATTATGCCTCCTGTTACAGCGCCGCCAAGAATTACCAGAGCTGCGGCAATAGAAGCAAACTTCTGCCATACAGGGCGGTGATACTGTTCAACACCCGAAACTGTTTCTGCGTGTATATCATTTCTTTCCTTAGTTCTT